>DATNDF010000266.1 GCA_035607015.1 Candidatus Angelobacter sp.
CGCTTTGATGACTGCAATTTTCTTGTCAGCGGGGACCGAAGCGAGAATGACATCGAACGCGGTCTTCGCTTCCGCCGCCGGGGCCGCCGCTCCGCCCGCTGCTGCGGCTCCCGCCGCCGCCACGGCCACCGGGGCCGCCGCGCTAACACCCCATTTCGTCTCCAGTTGTTTCACCAACTCAGCGGTCTCGATGACCGTCAGCTTGCTCAGTTCTTCCACCATGTTTGTTATGTCAGCCATGTTGCCTTTCAGTCTCGTCGTCGTCCGCGGCCACGGACGAATTAAACTCACGGCCTGTGAGCCGACGATTTACTCTGTTGTTGTCGGTTTGCTTCCGGCGCCGCTGGTTTCCCGGCGGGCGGAAATCTTCTTCAAATTCTCAGTTCGTCAAGCGCCCTTGTCCACGCGGGCCTGCAGCACACGCGCCAGTTGAGCCGCCGGAGTATTGAGCAGGCGCACCAGCTGGGCCGCTGGCGCCTGGAGCAGGCCCAATAACCTGCCGCGCAAGACTTCGATGGACGGTAGATCGGCTAGTGCCATCAATTGGGCAGTTTCCAGCCGATGATTGTTCAAATAGCCGAATCTCAGCTTCGGTTTCTCAAACTCTGATTGGAACGTCTTCACCGCCTTCGCCGCCGCGGAAATGTCACGCTGGCCGGTCACCACGGCGAGCTGGCCCGCCAGCGTACCCGACAAGTCAGCGACGCCTGCCTCCTTCACGGCGATACGGAAAATTGAGTTCTTGACGACGTGAACCTCCGATCCGGTCCTGTTCAAACGCCTCCGCAACTCGGTGAATTGGCCAACGGTCAGCCCTTTGTAATCGACCACCATGAAGAACGGCGACGCGTTCAACCGGGTCACATATTCGGAGGTTATGAATTGTTTTTCGACACGCATGTGGAAAATCAGTTTTAAGGTTACGCCGCCGCAAAAAACTCCCGCACGTCCAGTCGGACAGGAGGACTCATCGTGGCAGACATGGTGCAGCTCTCCAGGTAGGTCCCCTTGGCGCTGTGCGGCTTCGCCTTGACAACAGCGTCGATCACGGCGCGAGCATTCTCTGCAATCTGCTCTGCGGTGAACGAGGCCTTGCCGATCGGCACATGCACATTGCCCGCCTTGTCAACCTTGAACTCCACGCGTCCCGCTTTCACTTCTTTGACCGCCTTGGCCGTGTCGTCCGTTACGGTGCCCGTCTTCGGATTTGGCATGAGCCCGCGCGGCCCGAGCACCTTGCCGAGTTTGCGGACCTCGCTCATGGCTTCGGGGGTCGCAATGGCGATGTCAAAAGCAGCCCAGCCTTCGGCGCATTTCTTGATCAGGTCGTCGTAGCCGACATATTCGGCCCCGGCCGCCTTCGCGGCATCGGCAGCAACTCCGGGCTTTGCAAACACGAGCACCTTGACCGTTTTGCCGCTGCCATGAGGGAGCGGAACCGTGCCGCGAACCATCTGGTCGGATTGTTTCGGATCAACGCCCAGCCGGAACGCCAGTTCCACTGTCTCGTTAAACTTCGCCTTCGGAAATTTGACCAGCACTTCGACAGCCGACTTGAGCGGGTACGATTTCTTCCCGTCCACTTGTTCCTGCGCTTTTTTGTAACGTTTGCTCGCCATGATTTTTTTTATTGCGGTGCCAGCGAGCCTCTTCGGCTCTCCCGCGGTTGATGCTTACGTCGTGACTTCGATGCCCATGCTGCGGGCAGTTCCCGCGACGATGCGGAAACCACCCTCTTCGGTGGTCGCGTTCAGATCCTTCATTTTCAGCTTCACGATGTCCATGACCTGTTTCCGGGTGACCTTTCCCACCTTTTCCTTGTTCGGAGTCTTGGAGCCCGACGCAATGCCGGCAGCCTTCTTCAAGAGCACCGAGGCGGGCGGCGACTTGGTGATAAAGGTGAACGACTTGTCCTGATAAACCGTGATAACGACGGGTATCACCATTCCGGCCTGATCCCGGGTCGTAGCGTTGAATTCCTTGCAAAACGCCATGATATTGACGCCCTGCTGGCCCAGCGCGGGGCCGACCGGTGGGGCGGGATTCGCCTGACCTGCGGGAATCTGCAATTTGATCTGCCCGACAACTTTCTTCGCCATAAATTACGCCTTTTCCACCTTCCAGTACTCGAGTTCAACCGGCGTGTTGCGGCCGAATACGTTCACGGTCACTTTTAATTTGCCTTTGTCAGGATCAATTTCCTCGATCACTCCACTGAAATTGAGGAATGGGCCGTCGTTGATCTTCACCGTTTCGCCAACTTCAAAACTGACCTTCGGTCTTTCTGTGTCTTCGGATTCGGCAATCTGCGCCTTGATAACTTCGATTTCCTCAGGGCTGACAGGCACAGGGCGCTCGCCACCAACAAACCCGATGATCCCCTGCGTATCACGAACGAAATACCAGGGCTTTTCCAGCACGCGCTGGTTTTCGTCCAGCAAAGCCACATCAATATAAACGTAGCCAGGATGCAGCTTTCGCGTCGTGACCGTCTTCTTTCCGTTGCGGACTTCGGCCACTTTCTCCATCGGCACCAGGACCTCGCGAACGTATTCGCCCATTTCCTCGGTCTTGAGGCGCTTCTCAATGCTCTCTTTGACCTTCTGTTCCTGGCCCGCCAGGGTGTGAATGACAAACCATTGGCTCTGCATGAAATCGTCTTTTTGTCTGCAATGAATGTTTAACCGAGGATCAGCCGGATCAGCTGTGAAACAACAAAATCAACCCCAACCGTGAACGCGCCCAAAAGGGCCAGCGTAATCATGACCACGACGGTCGATCCTTTCAACTCGTCAACGGAAGGCCATGTGCACTTCTTTAACTCCTCACGCGTTTCAGCGACATAGTTTGAGACGCGCAGCAGATAGCCGCGGCGCCACAAAAATACAAACGCGGCGCCCACAAGCGCGACCCAAATACCCAGTTTTACATACCATTCCACAGTTACTTTTCCGTCTTTCCGCTTTGGCGGAGGGGGAGGGATTCGAACCCCCGATGGCGGTTAAGCCATAACGGTTTTCAAGACCGTCGCGATAGACCACTCTGCCACCCCTCCGGATGCTCCGATTTGGCAGGGCGGGAGGGACTCGAACCCCCAACCGACGGTTTTGGAGACCGCTACTCTACCAATTGAGCTACCGCCCTACAGTTTTCGTCGAGTGGCTGACAATTAATTTTTATTTTACCAG
>DATNDF010000267.1 GCA_035607015.1 Candidatus Angelobacter sp.
GCGTCAAAAGGGGGTGCCGAGGTGTTCGTCGTGCCGCTGGCCCGGAAAAAGAAATTACTTTCATCGCAAACCTCACAGCCGCGGCGCTACCAGGGATTGCGGCGCGTATTTGCGGCGATGGGAACCCGAATCGCACCCGCAAGTTAATCGGCCCCCCTCCCGGTGGCGACCGTGGGGACGGTCGGCGCGAAAAAAGGAGACTCCCTAGACACCACGCACAAGATCACGCCTCGCCACCTGCTAGGACAGTCGGAGCAACCAAATGGCTAGCCGATGTCACACCCGCACAAGCGAGCGGGAGTTACCGCCGGACGCCCTGCCGCGCTGCGCCGGCCAGAATTCACGCACAGTTGGGCCTTGCGTCGTGCTTCGGTGTCTCGGGGCCCAAATCCCGCAACGGCAGGCAAAGGAGGCGACGGGGGGCAGATTCAAAACGAACCTGATACTACTTTTGATACTACTCCGCACCTTTGGCAAATAGCGGGAACACGCAACTTGTTTGAAGACTGGCGCATCCGTCAGGAGTTGAACCTGAAACCTTCTGATCCGTAGTCAGATGCTCTATCCAATTGAGCTACGGATGCACCGAAGCGACGGAATGTATTAACCACCCGAACCTCACGCAAGTGATTATTTGCCGTTTGCGGGCTTCGCGAGTGAAACGTGCCTTCAATGCGGTCGGGTTTTCCACCTCCGTGCTTCATTGTACAACCGGTCGCGAATGTAAAATGAATTGAACACTCCGTCCCGCTTCAATAACCTAGCCGTCATGAAATCCGTGCTCCGCCTTCTGCCCGTTCTCGCCGCGTTGAGTCTCGTCGGATGCGGAAAACAATCGGAAGGTACCAGCCCGGCTTCGGGAGCCGGGTCCTACACCATTGCTGTAATCCCCAAGGGGACGACCCACGAATTCTGGAAATCCATCCATGCCGGGGCGGTCAAGGCAGAGCTCGAATTGAACGGGAAGGGAATCAAGACCGAAATCATTTGGAAGGGTCCGCTGAAGGAAGATGATCGGGACCAGCAGATTCAAGTGGTCGAGAATTTTATGAGTCGCCAGGTCAGCGGCATCGTGCTGGCACCGCTGGATTCGCAAGCCCTGGTGACGCCCGTCGAAAACGCGATCAAGGCCAAAGTCCCGGTGGTCATAATCGACTCCGACCTCAAATCCGACCGTTACGTCAGTTTCGTTGCCACTGACAACTACAAGGGCGGTCAGCTGGCAGGCGAGCGCCTCGGTCAACTGCTTGGCGGGAAAGGGAATGTCATCCTCCTTCGCTACGCTGTCGGCTCTGCCAGCACGGAAGCGCGCGAGGCTGGTTTCCTCGACGCGCTCAAGACCAAATTCCCGGACATCAAGCTGATTTCGTCCGATCAATACGCCGGTCCGACCCGCGAAACCGGATATCAAGCATCTCAGAATCTGCTCAACCGCTTCGGGGATCAGGTCAATGGTATCTTCTGTCCCTGCGAACCTCCCACGATCGCCATGGCCAAGGCGCTCCGTGACATCGGCAAGGCGGGCGGCAAGGTGAAGATGGTCGGGTTCGACTCCGGATCCCAGTCAGTTGCCGACTTGAAGAACGGGGACGTGCAGGGCCTCGTCGTTCAAAACCCGGTCCTCATGGGCTATCTCGGCGTGATGACCATGGTAAAACATCTTCAAGGCGGGAAGGTAGAAAAGCGCATCGACACGGGCGTCGTGCTGGCTACGCGGGAAAACATGGACCAGCCCGGGATCAAGGAACTTCTTTACCCTCCGATCGCCAGATATCTGAAAGAATGACCCCACGCCTGCGAATGGTGGGTGCGCACAAGAGCTTCGGGGCAACTCACGCGCTGAAAAACGTTTCGTTCGAGGTCGCGCCCGGTCAGGTCCACGCACTCATCGGGGAAAACGGAGCCGGCAAGAGTACGCTGATGAAAATCCTCAGCGGCGCCTGTCCGCCCGACGGCGGACGGATTGAACTCGACGGGCAGGTGTTTGTTCCCAGGGACCCTCTGCACGCCCGCCGCAACGGCATAGCGATGATCTATCAGGAGTTGAATCTCGCCCCACATCTCAGTGTCGCGGACAACATTTTACTCGGCGAAGAGCCCCATCGCGCCGGTTGGATGGACCGTTCGCGCCAGCGCGCCGTTGCCCGCAAGGTGTTGTCTGAACTCCATCATGAAAATATTTCCCCGGACGCGCCAATCAGCCGTCTGACCATTGCCGAACAGCAGATCGTCGAAATCGCGCGCGCCCTGACCGGTTCCCCAAAGGTCCTGATCATGGACGAACCCACCAGCAGCCTGACGCAGGCGGACACGTTGAATCTGTTTGACGCGATTGATCGTTTGCGCCAGCGCGGGGTGAGCATCATTTACATCAGCCATTTTCTCGAGGAATGTCAGCGGATTGCGGATTGCTACACCGTTCTGCGCGACGGCGAGAGCGTCGGCAGCGGCGACATGGCTCGGGCCAGCTTGAGTGCCATAATCCGACTCATGGTGGGCAGGGAGGTCAAAGATATTTACCCGCGTCATCCGCACCGGTTCGGCGAATCCGTGCTCGAGTTTCGCGCGTTGCGCGGAGCGACAAAGCCACGTTCCGTCGATCTTGCGTTGCGGGAGGGCGAAATCCTCGGCATTGCCGGCTTGATCGGCGCAGGCCGCACCGAGACCCTCCGTGCGTGCTTCGGGCTGGACCGCGTCGAGTCCGGTGAAATTTTCGTCTATTCCCGCGAAAGCACGCATCGCTCTCCGGCCCGGCGGCTTGGCCAGCAGATCGGTCTCCTGAGCGAAAACAGGAAAGAGGAGGGACTTTTGCTCAACAGAACCCTTGCCGACAACCTTACACTCACGCGATTTCGCCCGGTCTCCCGATGGAGCCTCGTCAGTGGGCGCCGTCAGCGGCAATGCGCCATGGAATGGATGGAACGATTGGACGTGCGCGCCAACAGCCCCGACCAAATGGTCGGCGAATTGTCGGGCGGCAATCAACAAAAGGTCGCCATCTGCCGTTTGCTGCACCATAACGCCACGATATTCCTGCTTGACGAGCCAACGCGCGGGATCGACGTCGGCAGCAAGGTGCAAATCTACAAACTTCTCGACGAACTCGCCGCACAGGGCAAGGCAATCATCTTCGTCAGCTCGTATCTACCCGAGTTGCTCGGCGTGTGCGACACAATCGGAGTAATGTGCCGTGGTGTTTTGTCAGCAGTTCGTCCCGTCACCGATTGGAACGAACACACGTTAATGGCGGCGGCCACGGGACAGTCCGGACCGCCAACTTTTTGATCCACACATGAGTCTCCCGACCAGATTCAAGACCATCAACGTCGCGCGCCTCCTCAACTCGATCGGGCCCGTGTTCGGACTGCTTCTGGTAATCGGCCTGTTTTCGCTCAACTCAGAGGTGCGCTCGCACTTTTTCTCGGGTACCAATTGCAAGGTAATCCTCCTGCAAACGGTGATTGTGGCCATCGGCGCTCTGGGGATGACCATGATCATCGTGAGCGGCGGAATCGACCTGAGCGTTGGTTCGGTCGTGGCCCTGGCCAGCGTCGTCGGCGCCACCACACTGGTGAACGGACACTCGCCTGCGCTCGCCATTGCGCTCACTCTCGGGGTCGGAGCCGCTGTCGGATTGGTCAACGGGCTGATCATCGCCGGTTTTAACATGATGCCGTTTATCGTGACCCTGGGAATGATGGGTGTGGCCCGTGGCGCCGCCAAATGGCTCGCCGGCAACCAGACGGTCAACGCGCCCAAGTCGTCCATCAACAGCCTGATGGACATGCTTGATCCGCTTCATTTTTTCCCTTTGCCAGTTGGAGTCTGGATCGCCGCTGCCCTGGCGGTCGCGATGGCCGTCGTGATGCAACGGACGATCTTCGGACGCTATCTGTTTGCGATCGGATCGAACGAGGCCACTGCGCGCTTGTGCGGAATCCGCGTCGGGCTGATGAAGGTCGCGACCTATGCCTTGGCGGGGATTTTTTTCGGCTTATCGGGATTGATGCAAATGTCACGGCTGACCCAGGGAGACCCGACAGTGGCAATCGGACTGGAACTGGACGTCATTGCCGCCGTGGTCATCGGCGGCGCCAGTTTGAACGGCGGGACCGGCAGCATCTCCGGTTCAATCATTGGGGCCCTCATCATGGCGGTGTTGAAAAGTGGCTCGCAGCAGATGAACTGGCCCAACTACGTCCAGGAAATAATCATCGGTATTGTCATCATCCTCGCGGTTGGCCTGGACAAGTTTCGCCAACGCAAATCCACCTCCTGAAGTCTGCGCCCCGGTTCGTGCCGCGCGTTACGTGGCCGAAACCTGTTTTCGACCGTTGAGGAAGTAGGTCGTCATTTTCCCCTTCCCTTTTACTTCGATTTTTCCGCGACGTTCGAGCGCGTATTTGTCCTTGAGATGCTCGTACGTCGTCTCCGAAACCTGGATGGCGCCGAGCTGACCCAGGGACTCCATGCGGCTTGCGATGTTGACCGTGTCGCCCCACAGATCGTAAATGAATTTCTTGCTGCCGATGATCCCGGCGACCACGGGCCCGCTGCTGATCCCAATGCGAACGCCGAAACGTCTGGCGTCGCCTGAGTCCAGACGCGTCACAACCTTTAACATGTCGAGTGCCATTTCGGCGATGGCTTCAGCATGGTCGGGCCGAGGTGTTGGGAGACCACCGACGACCATGTATGCGTCACCAATCGTTTTGATTTTTTCCAGATGATGTAATTCCGCAAGCCAGTCGAACTTTGAAAAAATTTCATTCAACATTCTTACCAATTCGGCGGCGGGGACCTGCGATGATAGCCGGGTAAAATCGGCCAGGTCGGCGAACAGTACCGTGGCATCGGGGAATCCGTCGGCAATCGTGCTTTCCCCCTGTTTGAGGCGGTCCGCGATGGACTTGGGAAGGATGTTCAGTAACAAGCGCTCGGATTTCTCCCGTTCGGCCCGCAATTGCTCCAGATAGGCCTGTTCCTGGTCCCGCAGACGCTTCTTTTCCAGACAGGCGTTGATGCGCGCGTTGAGCAGCACGGGATTGAATGGCTTGGGCAGATAGTCTTCCGCGCCAATTTCGATGCAGCGCACGACACTGTCCAATTCATCCAGCGCAGAAAGCATGATCACCGGCGTATAGCGGTGTGACTTGTTTGCCTTGAGCAGTTCCAGTGTCTGCAGCCCGTCCAGCTCCGGCATGAGGATATCCAGGAGCACGAGGTCCACCTTGACGCTTTCCAGAATCTCCAGCGCCTTGCGGCCGTCCTCTGCCTGGAGCACGGTATGACCCTGACGCTCGAGCCGGCGACAAAGCATGTCGCGGTTCATCTCATTGTCATCCACCACAAGAATGAATCCTACCAGTGATTGTTCCTCCTCGTCGGCTTCCTCGTTCAACGGCCGGATGGAAGTGACCACGCTGCCGCTCCGGTCCGTGCTGCCGATCAGATTCGCCTTGCGTCCGCCCGATCTGAGAGGCCGGAGGAATTCCGAGTCGTTCAAAAGTCCCAACAGTGTCTTGGACGCCTTGTGGATCTTCTTCAAATCGGCGACAAAGCTGCCGTGCAGCTTTTCGTCCGCATCATCCTGGCACAGCTCGCTGTATCCGATAATCAGGTCGAGCAGCGTCCGGCTGTCGCGCTGGAAGGATTCCACGTCAAGTTTCCCGGAATCCACACGCGCGGAGGAGACGTTGTCATTGATGAGCGAAAGAAGCTGGGAGCCCGCGGCGTGTATTTTCTGGAGGTCCGGCACATACGGCTCCAGACCGAGGTCCTCGGCCTCTTCCTGCAACATTTCGCTGTACCCCAGAATCTGGTTCAGCGGCGTGCGAAGATTGTGGCGGATGTTGGAGAGACTGGTGTCATGCGCGGTATCACTGTCCTTGCCGCGCGATTTGGTGCTGGTTCCGGTGCCTCCGGCCGCGCTGGTCTTTCGGGTTTTGGATTCTTTACCGGTCACGATGAGCCCTTACTCTGCAACAGGGCGTCGATTTTTGCCAGCAACTTCGGCAGATCCACCGGCTTCGTCTCGTAATCGTCACAGCCGGCGGCAAGCGCCTTTTCCTCGTCGCCTGCCATTGCGTGGGCCGTCAAGGCGATGACGGGTATGCTCTTGCTCTCAGGGGCGGCCTTCACCTGGCGCGTCGCTTCCCAGCCGTCCAGGATCGGCAGACTCATGTCCATAAGAATAAGGTTTGGGCTTTCGGATTTTGCCTTCGCCACCCCGGCCGCGCCGTCCTCGGCAATGATCACCTCATAGCCCCGCCGCTCCAATCGCCGGGAGAGCATGTCGCGGTTCATTTCGTTGTCCTCGACCAATAGTATCTTAGCCATCCTTCGTCTCCTTTCGAACTCCCCGATCTTTAGGGTCTGTCATGACTTGGCTGGTGTTTCCGGCTGGACCTGATGTTTCACCAGCTCGCGGACCTCGCTCAGCAGTTGCTCCCGATTATAGTCGCCCTTTTGCAGAATTCGCTCAACGTTGCCTTTGAGTTGCTGACGGTCTTCCACGGTGAGATCCTTCGCGGTTAAAATCACAACGGGAATGTCCTGCCATTCCTTGTTTTTCCGCAGTTCGCGAATAAAGTCGAACCCGTTCATCACCGGCATCATCAGATCCAGCAAAATCACCGCGGGTTTGTTTTCGCTCACCGCATGAAGGCCGGCCTTTCCGTTTTCCGCCTCCCGCACTGTCCAACCTTCTTTTTCCAGGACGCGCCGAACCATCTGCCGGATGGACGGCTCATCTTCCACAACGAGCACCTGACTCGGTCCGTGCCCGTGGTGGTGTTTGCGGAGCACGCTCACAAGCCGGTCGCGATTGATCGGCTTCGTCATGTAATCCGTGGCGCCCAGTGCGAAGCCCATCTCTTTGTCGTCAAACATGGTCAGGACGATCACCGGTATGTCGGCAACCGCGGGATCCGCCTTCAGCGCCGTCAACACGGCCCAGCCATCCATTTCCGCCATCATCACGTCGAGAGTAATAAGATCAGGCTTCAACTCCTTCGCCATCTCGATGCCTTCTTTGCCGCCCGGAGCTATCGCCACTCGGTAGCCTTCCTTCGTCAGAAATCTTCGCATGAGGTCATGCACCGTTGGATCGTCGTCGATCACCAAAATCGTGGTGGCACCCGGCGGCGCTTCCGTCACGCGCGCCTGTTTGGCGATGCTCGTGGTGTCGTGCTTCTCGGGTTTCGAAGTGACCACCACGGCCGGAAGTTTGATGATGAAGGAAGACCCGTTTCCGATCTCGCTTTCAACGGTCACGTCCCCGCCCATCATCTGGCAAAAATGCCGCGTAATCGCCAGCCCCAGACCGCTGCCCCCGTACTTGCGCGTCGTCGAGGCGTCGGCCTGCGTAAACGCCTTGAACAGCCTGCTCACCTGGTCGGGTGTCATGCCGATGCCGGTGTCGCGGACTCGAAACACAAATTGTCCGGCTCCGGCGCTTCGTTCCCGCGCAACCTGAAGCGTAATCGTTCCCTTGTCCGTGAATTTGCAGGCGTTACTGAGCAGGTTGAACAGCGCCTGCCGGACCTTCGTCGCGTCGGCCCGCATGGGACCGACATTTTCCTCGCATTCGACCACAAGCTCGTTGCCGTTTTTTTGAACGAGTGGTTTGATCGTGCTCACCACATCCTGCACCATGACGGGCACATCAATCGTCTCCAGGAACAGGTCCATTTTGCCCGCCTCGATTTTGGAGATGTCGAGCACGTCATTGATGAGGCCCAGCAGATGTTTCCCCGCGCTGTGAATCTTTTGCAGGTCGGCCACGAAAGTTTCCTCGCCCAGGTCCCGCGCGTCCTCCTGCAGCATTTCGCTGTAACCAATGATCGCATTCAACGGCGTGCGCAGTTCGTGGCTCATGTTGGCCAGAAACGCGCTCTTGGCACGATTGGCATCTTCCGCCGTGGTTCTCGCCTCCTGCGCCTCGGCCGTGGCGCGCGCGAGTTCTGCCGTTCGTTCTTCAACCTTCCTTTCCAGGTTCTCGTTGTAAACCTCCAGCATGTCGTTGGCATGCTGCAATTCGGCGTCCCGCTGTTGAATGCCCGACAGCATTCCGTTAAACGCGTCGATCAGCGCCCCAACTTCGTCATCGCTGATCTTCTTTGCGCGGACGAGATAGTCCTTTTTCTCCGCAACCACCTTCGCCGTCTGCGCCAGTTCCATGATCGGGCCGGAAATCAGGGGTTGCAGTTTATAGGAGGTCAGGAAGGCGACGAGGCACGAGATCAACATCACCATCGCGACGATATTCGCGTAACGGTTCAAACGTCCCTGCAATTGTTTTCCGATGTCGGACTTGAGATAAATCGTGCCGATCCGCCCCGCGCTCGAATTGATCGGGCTTAAAACCGTCAGATGGTCGCCCTCGAAAACGTTTCGCAATCTTGACGGCAGCGGAGGAATCGTCTCGTCACTACCTTTCCTGATATAGGAGCTGAACACGGCATCGTCGCTGGAATAAACGGCCGCCCCGATGATCAACGGCTGGTCCTTGTCTTTCAACGAGGTCAGCGCCCGGTCAACGGCCTCTTTGTTCCCGGCGTTGAGCGAGCCGCCGCTAACGGTGCCGATCACGCTCGCAGTGCTGCTCGCGGCAGCCTGAAGTTCCTTGATCGTTGCCTGCCGGAAGAGGTAATTGTCGTACCACACGAATGCCGCGCAGGCCACCAGCAGGGAAAAAACACTGGTCGCCATCAGGATCAGCGTCAGTTTCCATTTGAAGGGCAGATGGCCGAATACGCTCATGTCCGTGCCTCGATGTGCCGACGAATGTCCAAATTTGTAGTGGTCCTCGACGCAATTACCTGGAATTTATGCCGGGCCAAATCCAAGGAACTGCGCCAGGGCTGTCCCGTCACGGTGGTTATGCCGAACGCAGCCGCCCGTTGTAAAGGACATTCTACGCCTGGCGTCTTCCCACCTCGGCGCCCCGCAGGTAATTGCGGCTTTTTAAATGAGCCCGGTTTGACGGTCGCGGGTACAGGATGCCCTCGAAGCATGGAAGCCAATTCTCGCAGGTGGAACCGGATCAATCCCAATAAGCTTTTGCGTGAATGTGAGTCCACCGTTTCCCACGAGCGTCATCCCTTCCGGTTCGGTCATCCCGTCCGCGTCCGCCGCTCAGTCGAAGCTTCAGCCTCAACGCCCGCATCTAAGAATTGTTCCACCCAGTGAAATTCTTCGACTGCGCGTGGCCCGAAACTTGCCCGGCGACGGGGAGACCACTCTTGCGAGGCCGGGCTCTGGACCGATGGGGTCTTGGTGACGGGAATTGTGTCTCCAGATTCAGGAAATTTGCGCGCGCAAAACTGACTCGGTCCCAAACCGTTCACCGCCAAGAGGCACCCGTCCTTTTCACCTCAAGTTTCCCTGAGCGCCGTGGCAATGGGCAAGCGTGCCGCGCGAATCGCCGGGAAAAGACCGCCCAGCAACCCGATGGCCGACGCCAAAAGGATGGCGTTGAGCAGAAGTTTCGGCGTCACGGCGAAGGCAAACGCGATCTGGCTCCACGTTTGAAAGTTCAGAGTGGCCGCGCCATGACCGTCGAACGCAAGATATGCCCCCACGCCGCCAACAATTCCACCCGTCAGCGCCAGCGCCAGGGATTCAATCAACACAGAGCAGACCACCGGCGCGGCCCCAAAACCGAGCGCGCGCAATGTGGCGATTTCCCGCCCGCGCGAGGCGACCGCGTTATACATGGTGTTGAGCGCGCCCAGCAACGCGCCCAGCGCCATCATCCCGGCAATCACTGTTCCAAGTCCCGTGATGAAATTGGTCGTTCTCGAAGACTGGTCGGCGTAAAAATCGGTTTGCCGCACAACCTTCACCTTGATCTGAGGATTGGAAGTCAGCGCGTCCTTGAATCCCTGAAACTGGTCCGCTGACACGAGCCTGGCGTAAACAGATTGATATGAATCACCGCGCTGGTAGGCGTCTTGCAGCACCGTCGTGCCCG
This sequence comes from Candidatus Angelobacter sp., assembly GCA_035607015.1. NCBI lineage: Bacteria > Pseudomonadati > Acidobacteriota > Terriglobia > Candidatus Angelobacter > Candidatus Angelobacter sp. Next base: position 9,977 of record DATNDF010000267.1, read on the forward strand.
TCCACAGTTCCGACTCCGCCACGCCGCCGTTGGCAGAAAAAACACCGACGACATTCCACTCGGTTTTGCCGAGTTTGATGGTCTTGCCAACATCGAGTCCGGCAAACTCACGCGCGGCGGACACGCCGGCAATGACCTCGTTGCGTCCGGGTTCAAACATGCGCCCTTGGATGATCTTTACGTCTCCTCGAACCGTCGCCGCGGCCGCTTCCACACCTCGAAAGGGCACGTTGGCGTCCGTGCCCGTGGAACGTTTTGGAACATCAATGATCACGAACAGCTCCGCCGACGCCACCGCCGCTCCATTTTTTCGTTCCACTCCGGGAGCGTCCTTGACGATGCGGGCGTCATCCCGGCTAAGACCACTGGACATTTCGTTTTCTGCCCCGTCACGCAGGACGATGGCAATGTCGTTGCGTCCGGTTGATGTGACCGCGTGGCGGAAGCCCTGCGCTATGGACAACACACCCACGAAAACCGCCACGACGCCGGCAATGCCGAATGCGGCGGCGATGGCCGAACCTTTGCGCCGCGGAATCGTGCACAGTCCGAACCAGGTGACGGATGCGATTTGTGAAAGCCAGTTGATCATACGCTGAAACGTGTTCGAATGGTTGATGGAACGGTTTAAAATCGAGTCGCGTTCATCCCTCGCGGCGCAGGGCGTCGGCCAAACGCAAGCGCATCGCCTGAATCGCGGGCAAAATTCCGGCAACGAAACCGAGGGCCAGCGTGTGCACCGCACCGACGATCACGTCGCGCTCCGGAATAAAAAACAAAGGAAAATACTGGTGGATGAAACTCGCCTGCCCCAGGCCCGCCAC
>DATNDF010000268.1 GCA_035607015.1 Candidatus Angelobacter sp.
CATTACGACCGACGCCGCTATCGACGCGAAGGTTCTCCGAGTCGCGCTGCAGGAAGCGGTCGCGCAAAGTTTCAATCGCATAACGGTGGACGGGGACATGAGCACCAACGACACGGTCCTCGTTCTGGCGAACGGACTGGCAAACAACGCACGACTTGGGACTCAGGACTCAAGACTCAAGACTTTTCAATCCGGCCTCAACCACGTCTGCCTCGAACTTGCGAAGATGATCGTGCGCGACGGCGAAGGCGTCTCTCGTTTCGTCACGGTCCGCGTCGCCGGAGCCAAATCCTTCGCCGACGCCGACGCTGCCGCTCGCGCCGTGGCCAACAGCGCCCTGGTCAAGACGAGTTGGAACGGCGGTGACCCGAACTGGGGACGCATCATTGACGCGCTCGGATACTCGCCCGCGAAAGTCGTCGAAGAGAAGGTGGACGTCGGCTACAGCGCGCCGGAAAGCCGGAAGATTCTCTGGAGCCTCAAGCGCGGCCAGCCGACGAGCGCGAGTTTCAAAAGTCTCTGCGCCGCCGTCACGCCGAAGGAATTTGATCTCCACATCAATCTGAATCTCGGCAAACATGGCGCCATGATCTATGCCGCCGACCTGACCGAGGAATATGTGGACTTCAACAAGGGCGACGTGAGCGATCCGGCGTCGCTCGGCGGATAGAGGAAGTCGCGTCTTCGAATAAGACCTGAACTGCATGCACGACCTCATCACCAAAGCCACGACATTGCTCGAGGCATTGCCTTACATTCAACGATTCAGCGGCGCGACGTTTGTTGTGAAATACGGCGGCAGTTTCATGGATTCGCCTGATCCGAACATTCGCAACGGTGTCGCAAGCGACATCGTGTTTCTCGAAGCGGTCGAGATCAACCCGGTCGTGGTCCACGGCGGCGGCAAAGCCATCACCCGCGCGATGGAAGCCGCCGGCTTGAAAGCCAGCTTTATCCAGGGCCAGCGCGTCACGGATGAAGGGGCCGTGAAAGTCGTGGATCACGTGCTCTCTCGCGAAATAAATCCGGAAATCGTCGCCACGATCAACTCGCTCGGCGGCGCTGCAAAGGGATTTGCCGGCACGGATATTTTCACCTGCCGCAAGTTCATGCCGGCCGGCGCAGATGGCCAATCGTTCGACATCGGTTACGTCGGCGACGTCGTGGCCGTCAACACGGCGCCGTTGCTGGACTGCATCAAGCAAGGCATCACGCCGGTGATCAGCCCGACCGCGCGCGGCGAGGACGGCAAGGTTTATAATTGCAACGCCGACGTCGCGGCGGCACAAGTGGCCATCGCGCTCAAAGCCCGGCGTCTCGTCTTCATGAGTGACGTGCCCGGCCTGATGCGAGATCCGAAAAATCCGGCCACGCTCATCGCCCACTTGCAGACGAACGAGGTTGACGGCCTGAAGCGGGCGGGCATTGTGGACAACGGCATGATTCCAAAAGTGGACAGCGCCGTGGCCGCCATCAAAGCCGGCGTGGAGAAAGTCTCGCTGGTGGACGGTCGCGTGCCGCACGCGGTGCTCTTGGAAATTTTCACTGACGAAGGTGTCGGCACGGAAGTCGTGCTTTGAGGAAATTCGGCCGGTGGGGCACCGGGCCTGCAAGTCGCCTGCTGGCTCGTGGCGCTCAACAGGGGTTCTTGAGACTCTCATCCGCGTGCGTTGTTTGTGCGTCGTGCAAAAGCATTGATGCGCCGTTTGTGCTGTGCGACGCTTCACCGGATGACGGATCGAGAGGCTTACATTCTGCGCGAGAACACCGGCACAACCGGGCTGGAGCAGACTGCGCGCGCAGCCGCGGAAGCGCTGGCGCATTTTGAAATTCCTCATTTGATCGTCGGCGGGCTCGCGGTGCAGGAACACGGGTATCCACGACTCACGCTGGACGTGGACATTGTCGTGCCCGACGTCCTGGAAGCAGCCGAATTCCTGACCGCCGACGTAACCGGGCCATTTGCGCGGGTGCCGGGCGTGGAGGACCGCCTGCTCGATCGCCGCAATCAAGTGAAGGTTGACTTGTTGCCGGCCGGCAAAGTGTTGCGGCATGGCTGCAAGGTGCCGTTCCCACAGCCCAAAACTGCCGCTGGCAGTCCGCAAATTGTCAGCCTGGAAGATCTCGTCTCACTCAAACTGGACAGTTGGTCGGCCTCGCCGCTGCGCCGGCTCCAGGACAAGACCGATGTTGTGGAGTTGATCAAACGTCGCAATCTCTCGCGCGAACTGGCTGTTGCTGCCCCGGTCCAAAATATTTACCTTGAAACCTGGGACGCTTTGAAAGCAGAAAAGTAAAATTCTGGCCGTCATCTCCACTGCACGCGTCCGCGGAAGACGGATTACTGAAACTCAGGAAATGAAGATTCTTCTTACGTTCACCTCTCTTGCCATCGTTTGGCTTACAACCAGCGGCGGCAACGCGGCTGAGAACACGCCGCGTCTGCCTGAGGGTCCCGGCCTGGCTGCGCGGTATCCAGGCGACCGCGGCATCGAGAGCGATCCGCAGGTGCTGCTCCACGAGGATTTCGAGTCCGGCTCGATCGACGACCTCGCGAAGCGCTGGGAAAGCGTCAGCAATGACGGCGGCCGCGTGCTGGCATTCAGCGATTCCGTGCCGCCTGGCAGCAGCGGCAAACGCTGTATTCAGTCCACCGCGACGCTCGGACAGAACACCGGCGGACATCTCTACCGCCGTTTGCCGCGCGAAGTGGACCGCGCGTTCGCCCGATTCTACGTGAAGTTCGCGCCTGAAAACGATTACACGCATCACTTCGTGCACTTCGGAGGTTATCATCCCTCGACGTCCTGGCCGCAAGGCGGCGCGGGCGAGCGTCCGCGCGGCGACGAGCGCGTCACCGTCGGCATCGAACCGTTCGGCGAATACGGCACGTATCCGCCGCCGGGCGCGTGGTTCTTTTACGCCTACTGGCACGAGATGAAAGTGTCCGCGGACAACAAGTATTGGGGCAACGGACTTCGTCCGGCGCAACCGCAGCAGATTCCCAAAGACAAATGGCAGTGCGTTGAAATCATGCTCCAGTTGAATTCGACTCCGGACAAGCACGACGGCGAGCTGGCGCTCTGGCTCGACGGCAAACCGGTCGCGCACTTCGCGCCGGGCGCACGTCGTGGGCCGTGGAGCGGCATGGGCTTCGCCCTGCGCGACGAGGGCGGCGAACCGTTCGAAGGATTCAACTTCCGGACGAGCACTGATCTGAAGATCAATTTCTTCTGGTTGCTCCACTACGTCACCGAGAACGCCGCGCGCCAGAACAAAGTGGCAAAACCGAATCCCACCAACCGCGTCTGGTTCGATGACATCGTGGTGGCGACCACTTACATAGGACCGGTGCAAACAACGAAACCATGAAAACAACGCAAACGATGTTCCTCGCGCTGAGTCTCGCGGCCGCTTTCAGTGCCGCCGCGCGCGGCCAGGACACCGTTCCGCGCGCCAGCGCGGACTCGAACACGGCCACGCCGCATCGAACCGTCCGCATCGGCGCGACTCAGCCCAAATCGCGCCTGATCGACTGGCACGTCCGCGAACCCGGTGAAGTCCTGAAAAAAGTGGACGGGACGCTGGCCGAACTCGAGAACCTTGTGAACCGGGCGGGCGCGGCCGGCTGCGACGTCGTCGCGTTTCCCGAGGACACGCTCGGTCTGGGCACGTGGCTGGCCGCGAATGAAAATCTCGCGGACCGGGTGTTGCCCCGGGCGGTCGAGCAGATGTTGCGTCGGCTCGGCTCGGCCGCTGCGAAACACAAGATGTATCTCGTCTGTTGCAACGACTTCGTCGAGGCGGACGGCGCGATTTGCAACACGGCCTTCTTCCTCGGCCGCGACGGACGCGAGATCGGACGTTATCGCAAAACGATCCCGGTGATTCACGAGCGATTCAAGAAGCCCGGCACGGGGTATCCCGTGTTCAACACGCCGGATCTGGGTGGCGTCGGCATGCTCATCTGTTACGACATGGTTTTTCCCGAAACGGCACGCTGCCTGGCACTGGGCGGCGCGGACATCATTTTTCATCCGACGCTGGGCGGCGCGGCGATCGGCGATGACGACATCAACCTCGCGGCGTTTCGCACGCGCGCAGTCGAAAACTTCGTTTACCTCGTCGTGTCGGAGCGCGGCTCAGGGTCCATGATCATTTCTCCGCAAGGCAAAGTGCTCGCGCGCGCCGGGGAAAAGGACGGACTGGCGATTGCCGACATTGATCCGTTCGGCGGGCGCGAAGGCGGCGACTCCATGAACCATCAACACGACATGCGCGCCCGGTTGTTTCGCGAGCGCGCGCCGTCCGCGTTCAGCATCCTGACCGACACGAACCCGCCGGTGTTGCAGAAAGTGCCCGCCGAAACCACCGCTGAGGAGGCGGTGCGCATCGCGAGCCGGACGCTCACCCGCGGCGAAGAGGAGTTCAAAGCCGCGGCGACGCTGGCCGGCAAGGGCAGGACCGAAGAAGCGATCAAGGAATTTGAACGGCTGCGGCGCGAGTATCCAAAGACCTGGATTGACCGGGTGGCGGAGGAGCGTCTGGAGAAGCTCCACCATGCTGACGCGCGATGACTCGACGCGCGCGAACCGGTCTTTTTTTGCTGCTCTGCGTGCTGCCGTTCGGGTTCGGTCCGAAAGCAGGTGCCGCCGAGCGTTTGCGCCTGATCATCGAGACCGACGCCGGCGGCGACCCGGACGATGAACAGTCGCTCGTGCGCTTTCTTCTCTACGCGAACGAATGGGACGTCGAAGGCATCATCGCCAACCGGCCGCGCGCGCGCGACGGCGAAAACAAAAATCCCGAGCGCACCGGCCCGGGCATCGTGCGGCGTCTGCTGCGCGCCTACGGCGAATGCCATCCAAACCTGAGCAAGCACGACCCGCGTTACCCGACGTTGAAACATCTGTGGCAGCGCACTGTCCCCGGCGACAACGACACACAGGAAGCCGTGAATCTGATCATCACTGCCGTTGATCGCGACGATCCGCGCCCGCTCTGGTATTCCGATTGGGGCTCCGACCACGGCGCCGCGACGAACAACCTGCGCCGCGCGCTCGACAAGGTGCTTCACGAACGCGGTCGCGCCGGTTACGCGGCGTTCAAGAGCCGGCTGCGGCTTTCGTCAGCCGACGCGTTCGGAGATCACACTTCGAAGATTGACCCGCCGTTTCCGTTTTGGGTGGACACGTTCCATCCCGAACGCGACGGCAAGCGCTGGTATCATCGCTTCTCCGCGTTGACCGCGAAGGCCGGAGGATTCGACCTCGTTCGTGACTGCCTCACCGGCCACGGCCCGCTGGGCGCCATGTATCCGACGAATACGACACACTGGCAAAAGGAAGGCGACACCATGACGTTCCTTTATCTGGTGCCGACCGGAATGAACGACCCGGACCAACCGACGTGGGGCAGTTGGGCTGGGCGCTACGGCATGAATACGAACTTTCCGAATGCGCGCTATTTCTGGGCCAACCAACTCGATGCCTGGAACGGCGCGACGAATCGCGACAACATTCTCGCGCGCTGGGCCGGGGCGATTCAGAACGACTTCAAAGCGCGTCTCGACTGGTGCGTGAAAGATTTCGCGCAAGCCAACCATCCGCCCGCGCCGCGAATGAAAGGCGAACCGGCGCGAACGGCGGCGTCCAGCGCAACTGTCCAGTTGGACGCCAGCGAGTCGAGCGACCCGGACGGCAACAGCCTTCACTTCCACTGGTTTCATTACCCCGAGCCGGGAAGCTATCGCGGCGGCCGCATTGAAGTTCAGAACTCCACCTCGGCGAAGGCGTCGTTCGTCGCGCCGAAGGTTTCCTCGACACAAACCGCGCACTTCATCCTGGCAGTCAGCGACGATGGTTCGCCACCGTTGACCAGGTATCGACGGGTCGTGGTGACGTTCATGCCGCCGAACGGAACGTCGAAATGAACCCGACGTCGTTGAAACGGAGTTCTGCTTGAAAAGTTCACGCGCAAGCTGTAATTCATCCGCAATGACAGGTGTTGAGAGAAATCCGGCGCGCCGCTGAACTCCCCTTTACGGGAGATGCCGCTCCTTCGCGACGCCTTTTCCCCGTTCACTCGACTGAATCAATGAAAGAAATCATTCCTCCCCCGCCCGCCATCGTCCGCAACGACGTGGCCGCCATCCAGGCTTTGTTTCAGAAGAACGTGATCCCGAGTTACGCGCGCTTCGATCTCGCGCTGAGTCACGGCTCGGGCAGTTATCTTTACGACGTGGCGGGGCGACGCTACCTCGATCTCGGTGGCGGCATCGCGGTCTGCTGCCTCGGGCACGCGCATCCGGAAATCACGAAGACGCTCCTCGAGCAGTCGAGCAAGCTTGTCCACGTCTCGAACCTTTACTACACCGAGCCGCAGGGGCGCCTGGCCGAATCCCTGGTGAATCTCATTGGTCCGGGCAAAGTTTTCTTCTGCAACAGCGGCGGCGAGGCGAACGAAGGACTGTTCAAGCTCGCGCGCAAGTTCGGCCACGACGAAGGCCGCTTCGAAATCATCACCACGCTGAATTCCTTTCACGGCCGGACGCTGGCGGGCATCGCCGCCACCGGTCAGGAAAAAGTGAAGAAAGGATTCGAGCCGGCCGTGCCCGGCTTCCGCCACGTCCCCTACAACGACCTCGCTGCGGTGCGCGGTGCGATTTCGCCCGCGACAGCCGCGGTGCTCATCGAAGGCGTGCAGGGCGAAGGCGGCATTACGCCCGCGACACCGGAATATCTGCTCGGCCTGCGCGCGTTGTGCGACGAAAAGAAGTTGCTGCTCCTGATGGACGGCGTGCAGGACGGACATTTCCGCACCGGCCGGTTTCAAAGTTTTCAAAGAATTCTGGAGGGCGTTGCTCCGTCAACGCCGACGAATTCAGGGCCGCGACAAAGCGCGGCCCTCCAGTTTCTGCCGGACGGCATTTCGATGGCGAAGTCGCTCGGCGGCGGATTTCCAATGGGCGCGTTCTGGGCCCGGGCGCCATTCGCGGATCTGCTCGGGCCGGGCACACACGCGACGACCTTCGGCGGAACGCCGCTCGCCTGCGCCGTGGCGCTGCGCGTGCTTGAGGTCGTCCAACGGGAGAAACTCGCCGACAACGCGCGCGCGATGGGCGAGTTTTTGAAAACCGGCCTCGCGCGGTTGGCGCAGGAGCATCCGCGAGTGATCCGGGGCGTGCGCGGAATCGGCCTGTTAATCGGCGTCGAGCTGGCGGCGGACAACGCGGCGTTCGCCAACAACGGCAGGGCGCCGTCCATCCAGTTTGTGAACCGCCTGCACGAGGCGGGGCTGTTGACGATCCCGGCGGGCAGCCATGTCATTCGCCTGTTGCCGCCGCTGAACCTGCGTCGGAGTGAAGCGGAGGAAGGGCTGGCAATTATCACCAGAGTCA
>DATNDF010000269.1 GCA_035607015.1 Candidatus Angelobacter sp.
CCGCTGCTGCTAGAGCTCATCAAGGAGATTCTTGAATGTGATGGTCACCATGTCCACATCGCCGACAGCGGCCAGGCCGGACTGGACGCTTTCCGAGGCGCCAACAAGCAGGGCAAACCTTTTGACGCGGTGATCACCGACCTTGGAATGCCCCACCTGGATGGCCGTCAGGTGGCGCAAATCCTCAAGAAGGAATCTCCGGCCCTGCCCGTCATCATGATGACCGGTTGGGCAACTCTGATGAAAGGGGAAGAAGATCTGCCTCTGCATGTGGACGGGGTGCTGAACAAACCGCCCAAAATCACCGAATTGCAGGAAACGCTTCGTCGCGTGACCCAGCAACGGATTGGCGCCGGCAAAGTCTGACGTGTGCCTCCGGACTCCTTCGGACTTCTCCAGGTCTTCACGCGCTCCCGGCTTTCTGAAGGCACGATGCGGAGATTGGACTTGAAAAAGACTGCCGACTGCGAATAGTGGAAGGCATCCCGGTCGGACGTGAAGTTTGCGGAACTGCAAACTGGAGTCACCTCCGAACATCCGCGGAAAGGCCCAGGCAATCCAAACTCAACACGTCTTATGAAAAAACTGCTTCTCATCCTTGTTTCAATCACGGTCGCGCACACACTCGCGCGGGCACAGCTTTCCTTCAACGGGTCCTACACGGAGAACTTCGATTCCATGGGGGCCGCCGGCACGGGTTATCCCGCCGGCTGGAGCGGAGTCCGCTACGCCGGCACAGGTGGAACAGGTGCATTGACGCTGGGCGTCACCACCGGCACGACGACCACCGGAGGTCTGTATAACGTCGGCGCCTCGGGGGACGCCGACCGCGCGTTGGGAACACTGGCGTCCGGCACAACCGTTCCGCGTTTCGGCGCGCAATTCGTGAACAACTCGGGGGCAACGTTCGACCAGATCACCTTCAGCGGGTTGAGTGAACAATGGCGGACCGGGACCAGCGCCACCGCCAACGAGGCCGTGACCTTCGAATACAGTTTCAACGCCACGGACATCAACGACCCTGCGGCGACCTTTCTTCCCTTGTCGGGCATGGACCTCACCGAAATCCAGACCTCCTCGACGACCGGGGGCGCCATTGATGGGCACGCCAACCAGATTGCCATATCGGGCACCATTTCAAGCGCAGGTTGGGCGAGTGGGTCAACTTTGACCGTTCGCTGGAGCGACCTGGACGATACCGGTTCCGACGGGCTTTACGCGGTGGACAATTTCAGTCTGTCGGCGACGGCGGTGCCAGAACCTTCCACCTTCGCGCTGCTGGGACTCGGCCTGGCCGGATTGCTGGCTCGTCGTGTCCGGCGCTGAAAGCCCTTTCGCAGAAGATTGACGGCGCCGCGCAGTTTGGCCGCTCCGAATCCGGAGGTTACTCGGTATTGGGATAAGAACCGAGCACCTTGACGAAACTGCATTGATGCTCGAGTTCGCCGACGGCCCTGGCGACCCGGGGCTCATTGACATGGCCGTCGCAATCAATGAAGAAAAAATACTCCCATGCCTTGCGCTTGCTCGGACGCGACTCGATTTTTGTCATGTTCAGCCGATAGTGGCGGAAGGCGGCGAGCGCGCGGTGCAGCGCGCCGACCTTGTCCACCAGGCTGATCATCAGACTGGTGCGGTCGTGGCCGGTGGGCGGGCTGCATTGGCGGCCCAGCACCAGGAAACGCGTGGCGTTGGCGGCATTGTCCTGAATGTCATGCTCCAGCACCCGAAGATCGTATTTTTCGGCGGCAAGCATTCCGGTGATGGCGGCCGCGTGGCCGCGGAGCTTCGTGGTCTTCGGAGCGGGGTGCGCGGCGAGTTCGGCTGAACGCGCGTTGGAGGACGTTTCCAGGATTTCGGCGTGCGGAAGGTTCTTTTGCACCCAGGACCGGCATTGCGCCAGTGCCTGCGGGTGCGCGTACAAACGGCGGATGTCCTTCGAGGGGCAGTCGCCCGCCAGGCAGTATTGAATCGGCAGAACGATTTGCGAAACGATTTTCAAATCGCTGTCCACGAACATGTCGAGAGTGTGCGTGACGACGCCTTCGGTGGAGTTTTCAATCGGCACCACGCCGTAGTCCGCGCGGTTCTTGCTCACCTCGCTGAACACGTCCGTGATGGTTTTATGCGGGTAGTAACGGAGGCTGGAGCCGAACCGGCGGATCGCGGCCTGATGTGTGAACGTGGCCTCCGGTCCAAGATAGGCGATGCGCATCGTCTTTTGCAGCGAGAGCGCGCTCGACATCACTTCGCGGTAAATCGCGCGGATGGCCTCATTGGTGATCGGCCCCCGGTTCAACCGGCAGGCGCGTTGCAGCACGGACAGCTCGCGGTGCGGCGCGTACACCTCCTCGCCCGCCTTCAGTTTGATGGCACCGATTTCAAGGACGTGCTGTGTGCGCTCGTTGAGCAGCTTGATGATCTTCGCATCCAGCTTGTCGATCGCCTTGCGATGTTCGGGAATGTTCACCCAAGGCAGAATGCAGAATTACGAAAGAAGAATCAAACCCGATTCAGCTACTCGCAAAAACGCGTCAAAACGGCATTTACAAAACCGAAGCGTGAAATAGAAACCGATTTATCAAGTTCCTTCTGTTCTTCTCCTTCAATCTTATCAACAACCGGCCCGTATTTTGCCGAATCTTTATTCAAGTCGGCCTTCCAGCCGTCCACAACCTCTTCGATTTTCCGCAATTGATCCTTGTCCATCCAGATGCCGCCGCATTCAGTGCATTTGTGCAAAATGATGCCACTCGTGTCGCCGTAGTTGAAATGTTCCATTTGCACATTCTCGCACGCGGGGCAATTCAGTTCGTCGTGGTCGTCTTTTTCGGCGGTGAAAATCTCCCTGTTCACCGCGGCAAGTGACGCAATCTCTTCCGGGGTGAAAACTTCGTCATGATGTTCGACAATTTTTTGCAACTCGCCGGCGTGGAGCCATTCACCTTGACAGGCGGTGCAGACTTCCACCGTCTGGCCTTCGTATCCGGTCGAGCGGAGCGTCGAACCACAGCGTGGGCATTTCATGCGTGAACTATGCGTCACCCGGGAATGGCGGCAATAGAAAAGAGAATTCCAATAATTTGCCGCGGCTTTTCCTGTTACGTTTCCTGATGATTACCTTCCGGCTTCGGTCCTCCGCCCTCCGAAAGCGCCAGCTGCTCCGGCGGCGCGGTGGCCAGCCCCGGCTCGACCGTCAATAGGGATTCTGGTTTCTGCACGGGGATGCGCCGCAGTTCGTCCGCGGCGGGCAGTTCTTCGAGACTGCGCAGGCCGAAGTACTCGAGAAACAACGACGTTGTTGCATAGGTCATCGGCCGGCCGGCCACCTCCGCGCGGCCGACCTGTTCGATCAGACCGCGTTCGTGCAACGTTTGCATCACGCCGTCCACGGACACGCCGCGAATCTGCTCCATCTCCGCGCGGGTCAACGGCTGGCGGTAGGCGATGATGGCCAGCGTTTCCAGGGCCGGTTGCGACAGCCGCGTCGGACGCATCTTTTCGCCGACCAGCGCCTTGAGCCACGGCGCGTATTCGGGCTGGCTGACGAACTGCCACGAGCCCGCCACGCAGACGAGCCGGTAACTGCGCTGCGCCAGTTCGTGGTCCTTCGCCAGTTGTTCGAGCGCGGCGTTCAGATCGTCGGGTTTAACTTTCCTGAACGGCTTGACGGTCCCGTCCTCCGAGTGCTCCGCGGCTTCGGAAAGGACGTTGCGCAGCTCGGCCGGGCTGAGTGGTTTTTGCGCGGAGAACAGAACCGACTCCAGAATGAGCTTCAATTCCATCAGGTTGATTTCGGGTTATTTGGCGGTTCGTAAGGCGACCCGGCGGCGGCAGGCGCCACGGCCGGGGCGCGGCGGATTTCGATTTCGCTGAATGGCGTCGGCTGGAGGACAACGATCTGTTTCAAACGAATCAATTCCAGCAGCGCCAGGAACGTGACCACAACTTCGGTGCGGCTGGTGGTCTGTTCGAACAACCCGGAGAATTTCAACGGCGCATCGCCGGCGATGGCCTGACGGAGCCGTTCGATCTTTTCGCTGACCGTCCACTTGTCTTCAAATATGTCGCGCGCGTCGTCCTTCAGTTGAAAGCGCTTGAGCACGTTGCTGACCGCGCTGATGAGGTCGAACAACGAAACCTCCGGCCGCGGCGGCGGCGTGGCGGGCTCGAACTCCAGACGCGCGGGCAGTCGCGGGAAAATGTTCTCCTGTTCGGCTTCGCGAGTCTGCAATTGCGCGGCGGCATCCTTGAATTTTTTGTATTC
>DATNDF010000270.1 GCA_035607015.1 Candidatus Angelobacter sp.
ACCGGCTGTCACTCTCGGATGAGCAAACGATTCACGCGACCGTGGGACGCATGCGTCAGGTGCGACCGTTGGACGTATTCATCTACGCCTGTGTGTTCGTGTTGCTCTTCGAGCTGGCCGGGACAGTGGCCTTGTTCACACAGATGTCGCAGGCGCAACCCGAGACGAATCACTGGCGGACGCTGTGGGAAGCCGTGTTCCACTCGGTGAGCGCGTTCTGCAACGCCGGCATCTCGATTTACCCGGAAGGCATGGCTCGCTGGCGGGCGTATCCCGCCGTGCTGGGAGTCGTATCAGCGCTCGTCATCGCGGGCGGCATCGGACTGATGACGTTGATCAATCTGCGTTACTACTATTTTTGGCGGCGCGATCCGCGTCGACGCGGACGGCTCACCATGCAGACACGGCTCTCAATCCTCTCGGCAGTCGTGTTGCTGCTGGTGGGCGGCATCGTTGCCTGGGTGTTTGAATCCAACGATACCCTCAAGCACGCCACGGTGGACGAACAGGTGTCCTGGTCTTTCTTTCATTCCGCGATGTCGCGCACCGCCGGATTCAACGTCGTGGACGTGGGGCAGATGAATCCGCCCACCTTGCTGGCAACGCTGGGATTGATGTTCATCGGCGGTGCGCCCGGTTCGATGGCCGGCGGCATCAAGACCGTGACGTTCGTGGTGCTCCTGCTGACAGCGTGGTCGGCACTGCGACGACGTGACGAAGTGCAATTTTGGAGTCGTCGGCTGCGACCGAAGGTTTCCTTCGTGGCCACGATGCTGGCACTGTTCGGTATCGCGTGCGTGGTGACGGGCGTGGCGTTGTTGATGGTGTTTGAAGAAGGACACCCGGCCTCACAAACCCGTCAACACTGGCTGGCGTTGGTGTTCGAGGCGGTGTCGGCCTTTGGCACGGTGGGTTTGAGCACGGGCGTGACACCACTTTTGACCGCCGCTGGCAAAGTTGTTATCATCGCGCTCATGTTCGTGGGCCGCATTGCACCGCTGGTGCTAGGGGTGTATCTGGCACGTCCGGCCAATCCGCTGCTGGTCCGGCAGCCGCGCGAGGAACTGTCGCTCGGTTGAAGAAAGAAAAATCATGGCGCAACGTATTTTTATCATTGGCGCAGGCCGGTTCGGCGCGCATCTGGCCACGCGGCTTTCCGAGTTCGGCAGCGAAATCGTGCTGGCTGACAAGAACCCCGACCGCGTGGAGGATCTGGTGCAGGACGGTTTTCACGCGGTGGAAATGGACGCGGAAGACCAGCACGCACTCAAGGAAGCCGGCGTGCAGGAGGCCGATGCCGTGGTCGTGAGCATCGGCGAGAACATGCAGGGCAGCATCCTGACCACCTTGCTGCTCAAGGAACTCAAGGTGAAGAAACTCATCTGCCGCGCGCTCGACTCTCGGCATGCCACCGTGCTCGAAAAACTAGGCGCGGACCTCGTGGTGTTACCCACCCGCGACATGGCTTACCGACTGGCAGAACGGTTGCGCGACAACGCCGGCAGTGACCGGCAGCAGTTGTGCGACGATCATCAATTGGCGCAAATCCGGGTTGGCCCGCCGCTTCACGGCAAGACGTTGACAGCCGCCGCACTTCGCGAGCGGTATCATGTGAATGTTGTCCTGCTGACGCGGACTGGCGCGAACGGTGACACGGTCGCAATCGAACCGACACCGGACCGCACAATTCTCGGTGGCGACATGCTCTTTGTTTCCGGGCGGCGTGAAAACCTTAACCGATTTGAGCAAGAATGCGGCCCGGTGGAATAGGACCTGATTCTCTAGCGTGGCGAAAACTTTGTTGGCAAACTGACTTCCACTGCGCTCGCCGTTTGCTTAATCGGTACGCTGTTCGCAACGAGCCGTCGCCATCGTCGAATACTCCAGCGGCATTTTTCAGCCGCACGGTTGATGGCACGACGCACGTTCCGTTGGCGACTCGTGGCCGCGTGGCACTGACCCAAGTTGAACCGCGATGAGAAAATCCGCTTCGCCGGATTGCCTGCGTCCGGTGTTCTTTCGTGGCCGATTCCGAAGAAAGCGCTTGGTTGCCTCGACCCGGCTGTGTTAAATTTTCCATCTAAACGCTAAATGCCTCACGGGAATGTTCCGTGAGGAAAAGGGTTCAGAGAGCTTCGCTCTCTGGAGGATTTCGAGATGGTCGGGCCGCCATCTGAGCGCAGTGCTCAGCGGCGGCCTGTACTTTTTTTCAGCCCCGCGCGCGAGCTTGCGCAGCACAAATGAAAACAAACGCGCGCTATGAAATCGAAATGTCTGAATTCGCCCAAGCGATGGATTCCATCGGCAATACTGTTTCTCCTGTTAGTCCTCAATCCTCTGGGACTGGTCGCGGCTGACGCGCCCACAAACGCGCCGCCTTCGACCGCCACAGCGACAAATGCGGCGACCTCGACGAACACCTGGCTCACGTTCGGATTGGACCGCGTCGAATGGCTTCAGGTTTCGGTGATGGGCAACCCGCTCTGGCAATATCTGGCGGCGCTCGTTTATGTGGTGCTGGCTTTCTATGCCTCGAAGTTGCTGGACTACTTGATTCAAGTCCAATTGCGCAAGCTCACCGCGAAAACCAAGACGCAGTTGGATGATCTGCTTCTCGAATTGATACGCGGACCGGTGAAAATCGTCGCGTTTGTGATCCTTTTGCACGTGGGCTTGCAGGTGTTCACCTGGCCAGGCTGGGCGGAGACGTTCATCTCGAATGCGCTCAAGATCATCGTTGCCGCTTCGCTCACGTACGTCGCTTTGAAGTTCGTGGACCTCGTCATGGGGCTGTGGCAGAAACGGGTCGAGGCCGCGGGCGAAGCCGTGCTCGACATGCAGCTTTTTCCCGTCATCCGCAAGAGCCTGAAGGTGTTTGTCATCGTCGTAGCGTTCCTCGTCACTTCGCAAAACCTCGGCATGAACGTCACGGGCCTTCTCGCTTCGCTCTCCATCGGCGGATTGGCGGTCGGTCTCGCGGCGCAGGATACGCTCTCGAACCTCTTCGGCGCGGTCGCACTGTTCGCGGACAAACCGTTTCGGGTTGGCGACCGCATTCAGCTTGATTCAATTGATGGCAGCGTCGAAGCCATCGGCTTGCGCAGTACACGCATTCGCAACCTGGACGGACATCTGGTCACTGTTCCGAATCGCACGATGGCCAATGCGAGCCTCACTAATGTGAGCAAACGGCCCAACATCAAAACGGTGATGAACATTGGCGTCACCTACGACACGCCGGCGGAAAAAGTTGAACGCGCGATGAAAATCATCGAGGATATTTACCGCCCGCACCCGAAGACTGCCGACCTCATCATCAGCTTCAACAAGTTTGAAAGTTCGTCGCTGAACATCCTCGTGGTTCACTGGTGGGATTCAACGGACTTCAAGGAATACCTGCTTCAATTTCAGAAGCTGAATCTGGAATTGAAACGCCGCTTTGATGCGGAAGCCATCAGCTTTGCGTTCCCGACGCAGACGCTCTACCTCAAGCAGGATTCGGAATGGCGCGTGACCAGCCCCGAAAGCCAAGCAACCCGAAACTGATCTCGACCTATGAACGAGGACATAATTAGCGCAAAATCAGTGCTGCCACGGATCGCGATGGTCTCCACGCACGGCTACGTGGCCGCTCAACCACCCTTGGGCGCAGCGGACACGGGCGGGCAGGTCGTCTATGTGCTGGAGCTTTCCAAGAAGCTGGCGCAACTAGGCTACGAGGTGGACATCTGGACGCGGCGATTCGAGGACCAGCCGGAAATCGAACCCGTGGCCGAGCAAGTGCGGATTATTCGCGCGCGCTGCGGTGGGCAGAATTTCATTCCCAAGGAGTATCTTCACGAGAAACTGCCCGCTTGGGGCGAAAACGCGCTGCGCTTCATCAAGAAGCACGAGCTGAAATACACGTTCATCAACAGC
>DATNDF010000271.1 GCA_035607015.1 Candidatus Angelobacter sp.
GGGAACTGTCCGACCTGGGACGGCGCCATGAGGGTCCATGGTTGCATCCAAAAACCGGGCTTCACACTCCATTTCGAGCCGTCGAGCGCGAAATGCACGATCGCGTCTGTGTCCTGCAGCGCTCCGTAGCAGGCAAAGTACAACGGTGCTTCACTGCGGTAGCGGTTCGGTCGGTTCCAGGTCGTCTCCGAGATCATGGATGGTTTGTCGTCGTAGGCCGGGTCCATCGCCGGATGAACGAACTGTTTCGGTTTGCCCGGTTCCATCGGGTCGAAACGCAGCGCACTCCGGTCCGCAAAAGTGTGTCCGTTGCGGATGGACCACTCGGCGGCCTCGCCCTTGTGCAGGCAGGAGAAATATCCGTGACGATCAATGAAATCGCCGACGGTGTAACTGAGTTTTTCGAGCGGTCCAAGCACCTGCGGATCGGCAGTGGCCCAGTTCGACGCCGTGATCACTCCGTGAAATCCCAGCTCCCGCAGAAAGGCATACGTCTCGCGATAAAATCGCACCTGCGTTTCGAGCAGAAACCGGGCGGTGTCCTGATCGCGAGTGGTTCGCTCGTGAGACATGTTCCAAAGCGGGCGAAATCCCGCGCGCCCCTCGGACGGAACGTCGCGGTTCAGCTTTGTTCCTCCCCATTTTGCCAGGGCGGCGTCAATCGAACCGTATCTACCCTTCAACCAGTCGCCGAATTGTTCCTCCAGCAGCCGGAGCTCCCCGTCCGGAATGTTTCGGTCGCCGAACGTCCAGAAAAAGAATGAGTCCTCATTCTGCATTTCCAGACCCATGACCGCCGGTTCATCCGCCAACCGTCGGCCGTCTGCGCCGGGCGTCGTGAGCAACGCGCTCCACCACGAGCGATACTGCACCTGGAAGTCCGGATTGAAGAAAAGCGCCGCGAACGGGTTCTTCGTGCCATCGTAACCCTTGAGCCATGGCGTCCCGGCCTTCGGCTTGAGCCAGAGCGGGAAGTATATCGAAAAATGCGTGTAGATGCCCTCGGCTTTCATCGCCGCGACAATGTCCAGCGCGTGCCGGACCTTCGCTGGATCGACGTTGCCATCGTTGTCGAACATCGGGCCGTGGACGCGAACCAGATTCACGCCGCGCTTGGCCAGCATCCGCGCGACGCGGCGCAACTCCGCGGGAGCATTGACACCATGCGGCGGACCGTTCACCGCCCAGAAGCGGATTGGTTCGCCTGTCTGGCTGAAGATAAACTGGCCGCCTTTCGTGGCGATGAATCCGTGTTGGCCGGCAAACTTCTCGTTGAGCGAACGCAGATCAAGCAGCGCGACCGGATCAAACCGGTCGCTGGGCGGCGCGAAATCGAACCAACCCTCGTTCGATCCGGCGGCGAGCCGGCCGGGCAGGATCCAAGCGAGGGCAATGAGCGCGACAACAACGCGAGCCGGATTCATGACCGCACGCTACCGTTTTGAGGATTTCTGCGCCAGCCCGCGTTTGGATACGAAGTGAAATCCATTTCGCCGGGGCCTGTTGCGACAAGTCGAGTCGCGGGTTCCACCGAGGGTTTGTGACACTGGTCATGCGCCTGACGCGGATGTTCTAAATTAAAGACGCGCGTCGAAGGAAAAGACGTTCAACAAGTTCAAACGCACCACCGTTGCCTGCCCATTCAGCCGCCTATCTTTACTCATGATACGGTTGGATTTCCAAAAAATTAAAGGCCTGTTCCTGACCAAATGAGTCGCTTGGTTTCTTCGCGTCTGGCCAGTCCGAAACGGTCAGCTTTGCGATCGCGCCCTTGGCTCGGAAAACTTTCCAATGATAAGTGATCCAGACCGGTATTTTGGGTTCTGGATTCGAGGAATACATTTCGATGAATGATCGCTTCGCTTCGACTTCCACACCTTCGAGAGTCACAGAACCGATGAACCCGGTTGCTTCCTCACGTTTCCTGGCTTTCGGATTTACAAGATCGTTGTAGTCGCACGCAAACATTTTCATGGAGTAAAGCCGGCCCGGTTCAAGGTCCTTGATGGTTTGTGAAAATGTGTTCGGCCCCTTCTCGCTCCTTTTCATCCAGAGAAAGGTGTCCCCGATATGTTCCGGATCGGCGGGACGACCGAGCCCCATGAACCGCCCTTCAATCCTGCCGTATCTCGAAAAACGTTTGACTGCGATGCTTCCCTCTTCCGCCGGATGTAACGTCCACGCGTCGGTACCCTTCTCGAAATCCGCGTTTTGTATATGGGTGAGGAAGAGCGGGTCGCTGGTCAGCCTCCCGGTTCTGCCCTCGATGGCATAGTGACGGTAAAGCTTGCCGACGAATCGCACCGTTTCCTCGTCGGCCAAAAGGGATGTCCACCATTCCAGACCGCTGATACCCGACAACGCCGGATGATTTGCAGCGACATTCATCTGTTGATCCATCCAGACGTGGTAATCGACGTTCGGCTGTTTGTTGAGGCCGCCGGGAGGCATGGAGAAAAGCCCGAACGCTATCGCCATCTGCCGCTTCACTCCCGGTTCCTTCGTTCCCCAGTCGGTGATGCCGTCCACGAAGGCCTGCAAGGCGTCTCTGGAACCCTGTTCGCTGGACATTTCATGAAGATAACGTTCGGGAACAACGCGGAAGCCGCAGTCAATGATCGTTCGAACGAAATTCGTACCGATTATTTCCTGGTTCAATTTTTTGCCACTGCCGCCGAAATAGGCGTACAGCATCTTGTTTTTGTAGCGGTCGTCCGCGCGGAGTTCTTTGAGCGCCTCTCCGTAAATCACGTACTGCTCCCGTTCCCGCTTCATTCGCGCGCGACGCTCGGAAGTCAGTTCGGTCCATTCCGCAACAGGTTTGTTGACGATGAATTCGTCAATTATGATGCCGTCCAGAAAAGGCGCCTTGTCGTAGAAACCGGTCCAGTACTTGGAATGCTCCTCGGCCGTCTTGCTCTGAGAATCTATTCCGACCTCCGCGACGAACCTTTTGCCCTGACGATGCCAGTCAGCAATCACCGGCTCGGAAAGCTGGATATTGCCGGGAACAATCAGCGTCGTGACATTTGGCAAAATATCCGCCTTGAGAAAGTCCATGTCATACAGGCCGTACGATTTGATCTCCGGATTGAATCCCAGTCCACAATGGATAAGTTCGGGAATCGCCCTGACCTCGAGTTTATCCAGGGTGACATTGCCGTCACATTCGAACCGAATCGCGTGCTGCCCCTTGGTCACGTGGCGCATCGCCTCGCGACCGCCTTTAGTGGCGTGAACGATCACGGGATCCGATTCTTTATCCAGAAAGACGCGGGCAGCCCCTTTTCCATCGAAGACTGAGGAAATGAAAATCCAGCCGTCACTTGTTCGCGTAAACGTGAACGGCGGGCCCGATTTCGAATCGAAAGAAACTTCGAGCAGCTCCGAAACGAGATTGTTCAGCTTCTTTTCCCCGGAAAACACAACCCCAGCCCGGACAGCACCTCCAAATCCAACCGTGAGAATTGCCATGGAAACCAGCAGCCTTGAGTTCATGACGAATGAGTAACGCGACGCGACGATCAACGCAACCAATCGATGCAATACAGGATCGGTGTCACGTTGATGCCGGTCAGATGGCTTCTGCCAAGTACCGCAGGAGAACAGTCCTAAACCCGCCGGAGGTGGAGGCGGAACTTCGCGCCCTGCACCCGCGTGGTGCTCTCGACAACAACGCTTCGGGGCGCAGACGACTGGTTAACGGCCCGCCCAAACTTTTATTGTCGTCAACGCCGGCGCTTGTGTATGCTTGGATATTCAATCGGGCCGCCTTCAACGGTGCGACAGATCTTCGACGTAGGGGTTGCCCGATTCAAGATCCGGAATTCGGGTACATCTTTCGTTCCTGCGCATGATCGCTCCGGCGAGTCATGAGTCTGTGAAAAGTGCGAAGGTATTTGCGGTGTTGGAAGCGAGAAGCTCATCGTGTGGCTATGGCAAAAATGCCAATCGGCTGGACAAAACGTTGCTCGGGTACGGCCTGCTATCTTGGATTTTATCCGTTGCTCAGGTTGTGGCGCGGCCCGGTAACAGATGCATTTGTCGCTCTCCATTGCGCGCGGGCGATGGCGGCCGGTTTTGTTGCGCTGGCGTGGTTGCTGGTCGATGCTCTTTTCGAAGCCAGTGAGATGTTCCTTCTCATTTGCTTCCCCGATTTCGCGCGGCCGTTCATCGAGCATTGGGAGCCGTATCTCACATACGCGCTGTTGTTGCCGTTGATCGTTTTGGTGGGATTGTGGATGGCGTCGCTGGGGTTGGCCCTCGCGGGGTCCACGCGACCGATCCCTGTGCTCAAAAGAGTCGCGCGTTGGCCAGGGGCAGTTCACCTTTCCTACGCCGCCAATTCCCTTGTTTTGGCGCTTCTACCGATCATTGTCCTCCTCGTTGTCCATGCGACATCGCTTACGCGAACCAGCGGTGACGGCGCGGCGGTTTACTTCCTCTACGACGAGGGCATTCCTGTGCCGCGCTGGGGTTACGCGGTGGGATTGTATCGCATTTCCCTGGAAGCCAAACAGCGCTGGGGAAAGGGATCCATAGTTCTGGACCGGTTGGACAAGCAGACTCTGCGGGCGGCTCTGGCTCATGGAAAGGTGCTCATCCTCGCCACGCATGGCGGGGATGGATATGCCTGCGCTTACTATTCCGCTGAAAAGCTGGGCGTCGGACCGCCGGACATCGGCGCTACCGATACGGGGCAAAATTTTCGTTTCCTGCGCATGTGCATTTTTGGCGCCGACAACAAGCCGGGAGCATGGGAGGATGTCTCCGTGAACCACGGGATGCGGTTGGTCTACCTCTTTGGTTGCAACGCAGGAATGAAAGCAGCGGAATGGGAGGAGCACCTGGCGCCTGCTCAAGTCGTTACTTACAAGCGTGAGTCCACGGTGTTTGACCACGGTCTCTGGTTTGCCTGTGTAGGGCCGGCACAGGTGAAACAACTCAAATGAAAAGCCAAATGCGGACGCCGCAGCCAGGCATCCGGTGTGTTCTCAATGGTTGTTTCACCGGGTGTTCCTGAAACAGTAAAGCTTCGTTAGCGTGCGGATCAGCAGCCGATCCCCGGCCAGCGCCGGCGTGGCCATGCACATTTCATCGAGCGAATTCCTGTGCAGCAGGCGAAACTCGGGTCCAGCCTCGAAAACGAACGTATCGCCGTCCTCGCTCAATGCGAAAATTTTTCCATTCGCCGCCCAGGGCGATGCCGTGAATGAGGTGTTGCCCTCGGGGCGGATGCGTTGCTTATCATAAATCTGCGCGCCGGTGCGCGCGTCGTGGCAGGACAGGAATCCGAAATCGAACAGCACATAGAAATAATCGCCGTAGAGCAGTGGGGATGGGTTGTAAGGGGCGGCGATGGGCTGACACCAGGCGATGAACGCGTTGTTCGTCTCGCCCGGTTTGAGGCTGATGTCGCCGGTTGCGCCCGGTTTGATCGCAAACACGGGGCGCACCTTGTCGCCGACGTAGCCCGAGCACACGTAAAGCAGACCGAATTTCGAGATGGGCGTCGGAATGACAATCGAGGACATGCCGCCGAATTCCCAGAGCAGCCTGCCGTCGAGGTCGTAGCTGCGAACTTTCCGGGTGCCGGACGTGATCAATTCGGTGCGTTGTTCGTTCTGCCAGATGTAAGGAGTCGCCCAGTTGCTTTTTTCGTCGCGATCCACGCGCCAGAGCTCACGTCCGGTCTTAGTGTCGAGCGCAACAACGAAGGCCTTTTCGTCGTTATCGTTCACCACGAACAGCCGGTCCTTGTGGAGCACCGGTGAAGCGGCCGAGCCCCAGCCGTTCCGTGTTTTCACGGGTGGCCAGTTGGTGGACCAGAGTTTGCGACCATCGAAGTCGTAGCAGAACACACCGACGTTGCCGAAACAGGCATAGACCCGTTCTCCGTCGGTCACGGGCGTTTCGGAAGCGTAGGTGTTCTTCAGGTGTAAAGTATTTAATGGCGTGCCGCGCCAGGCTTCCTGCAGCCACAGTTCGCGCCCGGTTTTTAGATCGAGACACAGGACCAGCCAGCGGTGTGTGGCCTTGGAGATTTCCCGGCGTTCGCCGCCAAAATAGAGACCCTTCTTCGGCGGCTCCATTTCTCCTTCACTGGCGACGGTGGTCAGAAACACCCGCTCGCCCCATACGATGGGGGAAGACCAGCCGCGTCCGGGAACCTCGGTTTTCCAGGCGACATTCTCGTTGGTGCTCCAGTGATCGGGCAGATCAGGGTTGTCGGCGACTCCCATGGCGCCGGGCCCGCGAAATTGCGGCCAGTTCACGACCGGCGCCGCCGCATGCGCCGCGCCCGCAATCAATGGGAGGAGCAGGGGGCACAAGCACGACCAGTTACAGAATTGCCGGGAGATGCACAGCATGGAAATTCCTGTCGATTAATAAAAATGCGCCGCGGGCATTTTATTTCATGGCGAAACCTCCGCGAAGCGGCTGCGCGCCATTAGTCGCTACTTTGTGAGAGTGAATTTGTGGAGGTGGCCGAACTGGCTCCACTCGGACACGATGAGGTTTCCGTCCTTGTCAATCGAAGCCCCGTGCGGCGAGTTGCAAATGCCGACCGTCCACTGATCGGGCGGCAGGCCGAAATTCGCACGCTGCTTCTCGTTGGGATTGTCACCAACCTGGGCAACGATGTTGCCGTCTTTGTCGAGAACAGTGACGCGCCCCTGCAACTCCGGAAACACGGCGTAGTCGCCCCGGATATGCACGGCGGCAGGCATGCGAAGGTCTTTCTGGATGATCTTCACGAAATTGCCGTCGAGGTCCCAGTATTCCACGCGATTGTTATTGCGATTGCAAACCAGCAAGAGCGGTTTGCCCTGGCGCGTGTCGAGCGCGATGCCGTGACAGGTCTTGAACTTACCCTCCGCCTCGCCGGGTCCGCCAAAGGCTTTCACAAACTTGCGGTCCTTGTCGTACTTGAGCACGTAGTTTGCGCCGTAGCCATCAGCGATAAAGATCGAACCGTCGGGCCCGACGGTGACAGCGCACGGATTGAATCCCTTCTCGTCCTTGTAGATTCCCGCCTCCTGCGGAAAGTGAATCGCCCACAACAGCTCGCCATCGAGCTTGAGTTTGACCACCTCGTGATCAGCCGGGCGCGCCCCGTAGATGTATTCCACACCGTTCTCTTCGCGAATCTCCAATCCATGAATCCGCGTCGGACCGACCGAGCGCAGGAATTTTCCGCGGGATGAAAAGACCACGATGCCGCGGGGCGTGTCGGTGGTGACGTAAATATTGCCCGTCTTGTCAATCACCACGCCGCCGTGGCAGGGGCCGAGGGGCTTGTCGTCCGGGTTTTTCTCAAAAAAATCCGGCATGATGGAATATTTCAGCCCGGATGCAAAGGCCGCGGTCGAAATCAGTGAGATGCCCAGCAGCGATGATAAAATGCGGTTCATGGCTCGTTCGTTAGGAGTTCGTGATTTTCAAGGAATGATGAGGTTGTAAGATGGGGGAGCACAAATTGCAATGGCGGAAAGTATCGTTGCCGTCGGTCCCTCGCGTCAAGTCAGGCGCAGGCGATAGTGCCCGGCCCGGGCTCGGCGTTGGTCAAGCCAGGTAAGGAATCGTCAACGGGCCTTGTGGCAACACGGCGACGAGCGCCTGCGGACCGGCTTGATGGAGGCGTTCTTTCACCGCCGCGCCGATGTCCGGGCAGGGTGTCAGGTGACAGGCGCGGATCACGTCGTCAGGAAGCGAGCTGTGAACAAGCACGGTGGCTTTGCGCTGGACGAGTGCCTGGATCTGCGCCTGCCATTGTTCCGGCCGGACGAAGCCCGGTGTTGCGAGCATCGTGAGAATCTCTTCCGGGGTAGCGGCGCCGCGGAGCAGGGTGTCCAGCGGACTGCCGGCCGGCACGCCTTCGCGACATTCACACGCCAGAATAATGGTGCCGTGTTCCCGAACGATGCGCGCCGCGGCGCTCATGCCCTTGACGCCCTGATACAAATTCAAGTCGAGCGGGTAACCACTGTTGGTCGTCACGACAACGTCGAACGGCGTCTTCACTTTTTGCATCGCGGATCGACGGACGAATTCGCAGCCCGTCTTGTGAGCGTCGAGCAGGTCGCCGGCAAACACACCGGTGATTTGCTTGCGTTCGTTAAGAGACACGTTGAGCAAAAAGCACGGGCCTATGCGCAGGGCAATGTCGCGCAACTCCTCCCACAAGGGATTGCCGGTGGTGATTCCGAACGCCGCGCGCGGGTCGCCAATGTTCTTCGCGCCGTGATTGCTCATGACCGTCTTCAACCCGGCGCAGCCGGGCATGACGCCCTTCGGTCCTCCACTGAACCCGGCGAACAGATGCGGTTCAATGAAACCGGTGATGATGCGCACGTCCGCCTCGACGAGATGGCGGTTGATCAGCGCCGGTGTGTTGTCTCGCGTCGCGCCGAACTGGACCAGCGCGGCGGGATTCTCCGGTTCGTGGTTCAGAACCCGGTAATGCGCGACAACCTCTGCCGTGAGCATTTTCTCCAATTCAAGCCGGGTGTTTGGACGGTGTGTGCCCAGTTGGTTCAACAGGGTGATATTTGCACGCGGCACGACACCGTCCAAATGTTCAAGCAACCAGGGAATGATGCGTTCATTGGGCGTGGCACGGGTCAGATCAGTGAATGCGATGCAAACCCGGTGGGAGGGCTTGATCCATTCACGCAGCGGTCGCGCGCCGATTGGCTGCTGCAGCGCGGCCGTAACCGCGGACTTTTCGCCGGATAATCCCGGGTTGTGGGACGGTTCGATGATGGTCGTGCGATCGTCCGGCAATTCGACGGTCAAATGGGTCTGGCCGTAAGCGAGCTTGACGTTCATGAAAAGCAGTTAAACCACTCGTCTCTCAAAGTGCGAAGGAAATTTTTGCGATCGCGCCTTATTTCTGCCCCGGCCATTGCCGCGGACCACACGATTGAGGCACGGACCGGCTGTCATGGGTGGATTGGACGCACCGGCCGGATGTGGCTGTACCAAGGCGGTCTTGAGAAATACAAAGAAGGAAACAGCCTGAAGCCGGCTATCCGAACGAAGCATCGGCTTGTCGAGTTCACGGTGTTGTGGTTTGATCCGGCGACATGCGTTATCTCGAAAGTGCGCCGCGCCCACCGGCCGGTGCGGCTTATCAAACAACACCCCGCTGTTTCAATGATAGAGGTGCCATTCCGATGCGCCGGCGCAACATTGCGCAACGTATTCCCCGAACCAGGCCGGGAAAATGAACGTTCCATTTCTGAACCTCCAGGCGCAATACGCGTCGTTGAAAGAGGAGTTGCTCCCGGCGGTCGAACGAACGCTTGCCGGGGGCCACTACATACTCGGTCCAAACGTGGCCGCCTTTGAACAGGAAATGGCCGAGTTCACCGGAACAAAGTTTGGCGTCGGAGTGAACTCGGGTTCGGATGCGTTGACATTGGCTTTGCGGGCGCTGGGCGTTGGACCGGGAGACGAAGTCATCACTTCCCCGTTTACGTATATTGCGCCGGCCGAGTCCATTCACCAGGTTGGCGCGAGGGTTGTTTTTGCCGACATTGACCCGCGAACGTTCACTCTCGATCCGGCTGCGGTGTCGAAAAGAATCACGCCCCGCACAAAAGTCATCCTGCCGATCCATTTGTTCGGTCAGGCCGCGGCGCTGAAAGACTTCAAGGAGCTTGCCGAACCGCGCGGCATCCAGATTGTCGAAGACTGCGCGCAGGCGACAGGTGCGACGTGCGACGGGAGGCGGGTTGGCGGCTGCGGTCGGGCCGGCTGCTTCAGTTTTTATCCGACGAAAAATCTGGGTGCTGGCGGCGACGGTGGGATGATTGTCACGAACGACGAGCCGCTGGCGAAGAAGCTGAGGATGTTGCGCGTGCATGGAATCGAGCGGCGATACCATCATGATCTCCACGGTTACAACACACGGCTCGACGAACTTCAGGCGGCGATTCTGCGGATCAAACTGCCGTGCCTGGAACGCTGGAACGGGCGGAGAGCTGAAATCGCTGCTCACTATGACAAAGGGCTGGGAGGTTTGCCACTCGGACTGCCGGTGACGGCCCGTGGCAACGGGCATGTCTTCCACGTCTATGCCGTATTGACGTCCAGTCGCGACGCGTTGCAGCAGTTTCTGGCGGACCGTGGTGTGCCGACAATCATCTATTATCCGCAACCGCTGCATTTGCAGAAGGTCTACGCCGACCTTGGTTATCGAGCCGGCGATTTCCCGGTGGCCGAAGAAGTGTGCCGGAAAATCCTGCCACTGCCCATGTATCCCGAATTGACGGACGAGCAGGTCGATTACGTTATTTCAGCAATCCGGCAGTTTGGATTTTAGCGTGAGCCGGCCAGCGGACCGGAGGCGTGTGAAGTGGTGGGTCGGGTGGGACTCGAACCCACGACCAACGGCTTAAAAGGCCGCTGCTCTACCACTGAGCTACCAACCCCCGCAAGCGGGGCGACACGCTAAACAACGCCTTTGTCCGGCGCAAGTT
Source organism: Candidatus Angelobacter sp. (assembly GCA_035607015.1). Lineage (NCBI taxonomy): Bacteria > Pseudomonadati > Acidobacteriota > Terriglobia > Candidatus Angelobacter > Candidatus Angelobacter sp. Next base: position 10,488 of record DATNDF010000271.1, read on the forward strand.
AGATTTTGGCCGATTGCTTGACCATCGCGCGTAACGGAGCCGCGCGCTTTGAAATTGAGTTTCGAGGAACGGTGGCCTAAAGTTGACATCGAGCACGCGGGGACGTGACAAGGTTTTAAGGTTCCTTGGATGTTTTAACGCCAGCTCCGGAAATAATGACTGACAAATTGCGCATCCTGATCCTGGAGGACGAGGCCAATGACGCGGACCTGATTCTGAAAGAACTGCAAAGGAACAAGGACAACTTCGACGCGCGTCACGTCTCGACCAGGGCGGATTACCTGGCGGGGCTCGACGATTTTCGTCCCGACGTGATCCTGTCCGACTACCACCTGCCGGATTGCGACGGGCTGGAAGCCCTGAGGCTGGCGCAGGAGCGCGCGCCCCAGGCGACGTTCATCATCGTGACCGGCAGCAACAACGAGGAGACCGCCGTCAGGTGCATGACGGCGGGCGCGGCCGACTACGTGCTGAAGAGCCACATCAGCCGGATCACCGCCGCCATCCAAGGCGCCCTTGAGAAAAGACAGGCCGAAGTGAAACTGAGACAGAGTGAGGAACTGTTCCGGTTAATCACGGACAACGTCACGGACCTGATTGCGATCCTCGATCCGCGGGGTAACCGGCTTTACAACAGTGCGTCGTACAAAGAGATCCTCGGAGACCCGCAGTCCTTGCGGGGCACGAGTTCCTTCAAGGAGATCCATCCTGAAGATGTTGCGCGGATCAAACAGGTTTTTGAAGAAACGGTGCGCACGGGCACGGGAACCCGCGGCGAATACCGTTTCCTTCGTCACGATGGAAGCATTCGGTACATCGAATCCCAGGGCAGTGTTATTCACGACGAGCAGGGGAAGGTGGACAAGGTGCTCGTTGTTTCGCGTGATGTTACCGAACGCAAGCGCGCCGAAGAGGAATTGCGGCAAAGCGAGAAGCGTTTTCGCGCGCTCATCGAGAACAGTTCCGATGGCATTGTGCTTTTGGATCCGGCAGGGATGGTCCTTTATGCGGGGCCGTCGACCGAACGAATCATCGGTCATCGCAATGAAGAATTCGTGGGAACCCGGCTCTTTGATTTGATTCACGCGGAAGATGCTGAGCGGACCATAAGTCTGGTCAATGCGCTGGCTCTAAAGGCCGGGCACACGGCGCGGTTGGAGTGCCGGTTCCGTCATCGCGACGGTTCGTGGCGGTGGACCGAGGGTGCGGCCAAAAACCTTCTGACCGAACCGGGCGTCCACGCGATTGTCATCAATTATCGCGATATCACCGAACGCAAGACCGCCGAGGCGGAGATCCAAAAGCTGGCCGCCTTTCCTCTTTACAGTCCGAATCCAGTGTTTGAACTGTCAGCGGACGGCAAACTCACCTATTTCAACGACGCCGCTCAACAGGTTGCGCGCCTCCTGGGAAAAAGCAACCCGCGTGAGATTTTGCCGCCGCGCATGAAGGACATCATCGATTCCTGCCTCGGCACCGGCAAGAGCACGACGGGGATGGAAACCACCATGGATGGAAGGACGATATCATGGTCTTTTTTTCCGATCCTGGTCAGTCAAGTCGTGCAATGTTACGCGTTTGACATCACCGAACGACTCACGCTGGAGGCGCAATTGCGGCAATCGCAAAAAATGGAGTCGGTGGGACAGCTCGCGGCAGGAGTGGCGCACGATTTCAACAACATCCTAACCATCATTCAGGGCCACGCGGAGTTGTTGCTCGCCGAAACGCCCGCTTCGCCCCAGATGACCGAAGCGCTCAAACAAATCTCACATGCTGCCGCGCGCGCGGCGAACCTCACCCGACAGCTTCTAACCTTCAGCCGCCGCCAGGTGATGCAGCCGAAGGTGGTGGATTTGAACGAGGCGGTGGGTAATGTCACAAAGATGCTGAATCGTCTGCTGGGTGAGCAGATCACCCTGCAGTGCAACTATGCCGCAAATCTGGCTCCGGTGCTGGCGGACGTGGGCATGATCGAGCAACTGCTCATGAATCTGTCCGTCAACGCGCGCGATGCGATGCCAAAAGGAGGTCAATTGATCATCAGCACATTTGCCGCGGAAATCGACGAGGGCTATGTAAGGGACCATCCGGAAGCCCGTGCCGGGAATTTCGTCTGCCTCGGGGTCAGCGATACAGGTACCGGCATGGACGAAGGAACGCTTGGACGAATCTTTGAACCGTTCTTTACAACCAAGGAGGTAGGGAAGGGTACCGGCCTTGGCCTGGCCACCGTGTACGGCATCGCCAAGTTGCACAACGGCTGGACCGAGGTGGAAAGCCGCGTCGGAATGGGATCTACATTCACTGTGTTTCTCCCGGCGGGAAAGGCCGACACCGCGGCGGCGGCGGGCTCTCTGGAAAAACCCGTTTCACGCGGTGGTCACGAAACCATCCTGGTTGTCGAAGATGAAACAGCGTTGCGCGGTCTGATGCGGGGCGTGCTTCAGCATTATGGCTATCATGTATTGGAAGCGGCGACGGCCAACGACGCGCTCAAAGTGTGGGAGAAAAGCGGTCCCCAGATTGATCTGATGCTGACGGACATGGTACTTCCCGGCGGTGTGGACGGCGGCGACCTCGCCAGAGAAGTCCAAAAGCAGAAACCAGGTCTGCGGGTGGTTTTCACGAGCGGATACAGCGTGGAACTCGGCGGCGAGGAAGCGGGATTGCGTGAGGGATTTAATTTTCTGCAAAAACCCTTTCAACCTTTGACACTTGCCCGGACGGTGCGGCGCTGTCTCGACGGCGCGGTATGAGCAGTCCGCAGGGGGCTGCTCCTCAACATTCCGGCAAGTAATCTCCCCCTCCAACAAATTCCGTTCTCGAAAATTTATTGGTAGTCAACCTGCTTCGCGTGCCATAACGTCAGCCGCAAATTGACCGATTTATGGCCGGTGAAGATCGCAAAAACCCGAATAATACCTCTGCGGATGCAGCGGCCCGGTTTCTTCCATTCTCCAAACGGGCAAGCCGGAGTATGTCCGCCGACAGTTCGACCCGAAATCATCTGACAAGAGCCGAAGCGCCATGCCGAAGATTTTAGTCATCGATGACGATCCAGCGTTGCGGGAAGTCATTGTGTTCTCTCTGGAGCACGCCGGATTTGAGGTAATCCAGGCTGACAATGGGATCATTGGCGTCCAGCTGGCTTCCGCGCAAATGCCGGACCTGATTCTATGCGACGTGCGGATGGAGAAGATGGACGGTTACAGGACTCTGGCTGCCCTGCGGCAGGACAATGTCACGGCGCCGATCCCGGTGATCCTCATGACGGGCCAGGCTGATACCGCCGGCATGCGTCAGGGCATGGAACTCGGAGCGGACGATTACCTTTCAAAGCCGTTCAGCGTGCCACAATTGCTGGCAGCCGTAAATGCAAGGTTGAAGAAACACCAAACCGTGCGTGAGCTCGCCGAACGAAAGCTCGCCGACCTTCGGGCCAACATCAGTCTGGCGCTGCCCCACGAGTTGCTCACTCCGCTGAACGGCATCCTCGGGTTCTCCGACATTTTGATCACCGACCATACACATTTGCAGCCCGGGGAAATTGTCTCGATGGCGGAGGCGATTCAGGATTCGGCCCGGCGGTTGCACCGTTTGATAGAGAATTTTCTGATCTTCGCACAGATCGAATTGTTGCAGGCCGACCAATTGCACGCTCTCCGGGAGGGCCAGACTCTGGATCTGCGCAAACCGATCGAGCGCGTTTCGCGCGTGCGCGCGGAACGGGTCGGGCGCATGAGTGACCTCATCCTCGAATTGTGCGACGCCTCGGCTGCCGTCACGGAGGATTACTTCACCAAAATCGTCGATGAGCTTTTGGAAAACGCCTTCAAATTTTCCTCGCCAGGAAGTCCGGTGCAGGTTCAGAGCGTGGCGGGGAATGGTAATTTCGTGCTGCGGATCACGGACCGCGGACGGGGGATGAAAGTCGAACATATTTCAGAGGTCGGCGCGTACATGCAGTTTGAGCGAAAAATCTACGAACAACAGGGATCGGGCCTGGGGCTCACGATCGCGAAACGCCTGACGGAGCTACACGGCGGACAGATGAACATCCAGAGTGAGCTGGGCGTCGGCACAACGGTCGAGGTCAGTCTTCCTTGCCTGGCGGGAGAACAATGACGGACCGGCGCTCATCGCCAGCACCGTTTGTTCGTGTGACAACTCACGCGAGTTTTTCATTTGCTCAACCCAACTCAACGCAACTCGATCCAATGGAATTAAAGATGCTTTCGCATTGGCAATTCTGACCGGGCCGCGGCTGCGGAGCGGGTCTCTGACGAAAATGAGCGATCCGAACGGGCAGAACCGGTCTTGTGGATGCTTCCAAGACGGCGTGTCTCATATTGGCACGCGGCACAACCGGGAAACCTTCGATCATTTGATCTAAATGAGAATGGGATCGAACGGCGCAAAGGCGGTCTTGCGTCGGCTGGAACGGGTGAGTTATTCTGCTGCCGTGGCGTTGTGCATTGCGGGATTGCGGCGTAAACGGGATTTTTGACTCGTTTTGATCAAGCGGCGGTAGTCGGTGAAAGAACGCAATTCGCATTGTTTCGCGGATTGTTGTGTTTGTGACGAAAGCGCGCAAATGAAGACCTTGATAGTCGAAGACGACATGATGAGCCAGTGCCTGTTGGCGAAGGTGCTGGCGGAGCGCGGTCATGAGGTTGTCTCCTACGAGAATGCTGAACAAGCCATCCTCGCTTATCAAAAGCAGTTTTACCCGTTGATGTTCGTGGATATCGGTCTGCCGGGCATGGACGGCCTTCAATTCTGCAAGTGGGTCCGCGGGCAACCCAGTGGTGACAAGGTGTTCGTCATGGTGGCCACCTCCTCCGGCCAGCCGGCGGACATGAATGAGGTGCTGGTGGCGGGGGCAAATGATTTTCTACCCAAGCCGTATGACGCGGCTTCACTTGCCGTGCGATTAACGATCGCCGAAAAGCAGATGAAGGAATTCTTCGAGCGCAAGGAGGTTGAAGACGCCCTGCGGAGCAGTCAGGAAAGCTTTCACCGCGTTGTCAAGACCGCCCACGAAGGGGCCTGGTTGCTCAACTCACAGTTCCGCACCGACTATGTAAATCCGCAAATGGCGGCGATCATCGGTTATCCAGTCGAGGAACTCGCGAATCGTGCGGTGATTGATTTTCTTCCCGAATCGGCCCACCACGACGCCCAGGAGTTGTTCGCTGACCAGCGGGGTGGAAAAGACGTAAGAAAGGAGTTCTGTTTCCGCCGCAAGGACGGTTCGGAATGCCTCGCGTTTCTGTCCGCGTCTCCCGTGCGGACAGAGGACGGCGAATTCAAGGGGTCGCTCTGGATGGTGGTCGATCTGACTGATCGTCAGCGCCAGATCGCGGAACTGAGCGAAGTCCGGAAAACATTTGAGGCACAGGCTCACGATTTGACTGCTGAGGTGAACAAGGCTGCAAAATCGCTGCAAGCGGAGCGCGCTGAACGCAAAAAAGTGGAGCAGACCCTCCAGCAGTCGCGAGCCGATCTGGAAGTGCATTTGCGTGAGCGCGCGGCTGAGCGGGCCAAAACCGCGGACGACGCAAAAATTGAGGCGGCGAACCGCCAAAAGGCAGAGAGTGAAACGGCCAAGCTGCGCGACGAAATGAGCAGGCGCGCCCAGGAATTCACCACCGAGTTGAGCAAGACCCGAGAGGCGTTCCAGTCCGAATCTGCGCGCCGTCAGGAGACCGAAGGTGCATTGCAGAATTTGCGAAGAGAACTGGAAACAATCGTCGGGCAGCAGAAAGAGGAACTCGCCAAAAGCCGCAAAGAACTCAAAGGGGAACAAGCAACAAGACAACAGTTGGAGGACGCGCTGCAAAAGAGTCGCGCGGAAATTGAATTGCGCGCTAAGCGTCACACCGAGGAACTGGCGAAGATCCAACAATCATTGGAGGCGGAAGCGACGGGCCGCAAACATGCTGCCGAGAATCTTCAAAAGGTCCGGCAGGAGTTGGAAGCGCGCCTCAAATCCCACAACGACGAACTTGCCAAAGCGGAACGGGCGCTGCAAACGGAAGTTGCCGCACGAGAACGCGCCGTCGAGGCGGTGAGCAAAGCGCGGCACGATCTCGAGGCCCGTGAAAAAGAGCACGGCGAGGATCTGGCCCGGGTTGGAAGGTCGCTGGAGGCGGAAATCAGTGAACGAAAGCGCGTTTCTGAATCCCTGCAGAAGATCCAGCATGATTTGGAATCACGGACCAAGGAATTGACGGCCCGACTTACGGCGTCGAACGATGAACTTGGAAAGGAAAGCGCCGAACGAAAGCGCGTTGAACTCGAATTGGCCAAAGCGCGCGAGGAGCTTGCCCACCGCCACAAGGACCATGCCGAGGAACTGGCGAAGGCTCGCCAGGAGTTGAAGAATCAGCGCGCCGAGTGCAAGCGAAGCGAGGAGGAACTGCTCAAGACACGCGAGGATTTCGCCCGGCGAGTGAAAGAGCACATGGCGGAAATGGTGAACGCTGGCGATGAACTCAAGGCCGTTCTTGCGGAACGAAAGAAGGTTGAAAATGCGCTCAGCAAGGAGCGTGACGAGGCCGAGTTGAAGGTCAACGAACGGGCGCACGAACTCGACAGGCTGCGCAACCAGGTGAAGGCGGTGGCGGCAGAACGTGAAAGCGCGGAAGCGGCGCTCGCGAAGGCGCGTGCGGAAGCGGAAGTGAGGCTGAAGGAATCGACCAGCGAGCTCGCGCGGTTGAACGTCGCGTTGAAACAACGCGACGAACAGATCGTCAGAGCGGCGGCCGATTTGAAGGCGGAAGCCTCCGGGCGGCACGACGCCGAGGAAACTCTTCAGAAAACGCGCCAGCAACTCGAAACGCGTCTTGGGGAATTGTCCGCTCAACTCGACCAGGCGAAACG
>DATNDF010000272.1 GCA_035607015.1 Candidatus Angelobacter sp.
AGAATCTCCGCGGCCGCCGTTTTATCGCCAAAGGTCACGGCGCCGGCGGAATTGGCGGCCACGACTTCGGTCAACGCGGAGATGTCGCGGACGAAGGTCTTCTTGAAAATATACACCTGGAATCCGAACAGTCCGGCACAAGCCAGTAAGAGAATGACCCCACAAGTGGACAACACCACCAGCATCAGTTTGCGCTTGATCGGGAGGTTGCGGATGAAGTTCATGTGCGGTTTGTTCAGTTGGCCGGCTTCACGAGTGTGGCCATGTTCGCGAGTTTGGAGCTGATCTGCAGTCCGGCGCGTTCGACCGCCGCGAGGTTGATTTCAAAGCGGATGTTCTCGCCCTTCATGACGAAATTGATCATGCCGCCGGCGCTGGCAAATCCTTCAGACTCGCCCACCGTCAGAACCGGCATTCCCTTGAGCCGATCCAGCAACCGGCTCGTTTGCGCCTTCTCGGCACGACTCAGGAAAAAGAGGTGGCAGTTCGTCAGCAGTTCATTTGCGTGGAAGCGCCGCACTTGCAGCGGATGGCCGGAGGCTGTCTTCTGCTGGAGCGCCCGTTCGAGGACCGGTCCTTCCGGGTCCGTTTCAAAAAGCCCGATGACGATGGGCGAGTTGGTGGATGGAAACGTGTTGTCCGGCCATTGGGCGAACTTCACGAAGTTTACAAGAAAGCCCGCTTTGACCCTGTACTCGATGGCCGTGGCCTCGTCCGGATCCCCCGCCCAGGCCACAAAGGCCGAAAACAACAGGGAGAAGAACAGACAACCGCGCAGAACGTGTTTCATCCACGCCTCCGGACGATTGCCGGCACGAGGCCCGCCCGCAGCAAATGGGAACGATTGCGGAAGATCTCCGGCTTCGATTGTTTGTTTTACCGTGGCCACATGCCCTCGATCCTAGAAATGATAAGTCAGTTTGACGCGAAAGCTCCGGCCGTCCTGTTGAATGGCATCCTGCGTGAAATCCAAACTCACCGGATCGGAGAATCTCCGGTCGAACAGGTTGTAAACCGAGGCGGACAGATCGAGCCCCTTCACCAGTTGGTGGCTGAACAGCGTGAGGTTGCATACCGCGTACGCTCCCGCTTCGTTCCCGCGAACCGTCCGGCGCGAACTGCTCGCCTGCACTTCCAGTCCGGCGAAAATCCTTTCCGCGTAAAGCGGGACCGCGAGGTTGAACTTGCCGAGGTGTTGCGGCGAATTGCTCAGCCGCTGACCGGTCGCGTTGTCGGTAGCGTCGGCGAAGGAATAACTCATTCGGCCGCGCAAACCATTCGCCCACGTCCCTTCGAGTTCCAATCCGGCGCCTTTGGCATCCACGGAGTCGGTGTTTTTGAAGATGTAATCGCCGGTGCCCGGATCGATTTGCTGGGTGATGAGATCGTCCATCTGGTTATAGAAGAGCGAACCGGAGAACCGCCAGTGGGTGGCGAAACCCTGCTCCCACACCAGTTCGCCTGAGCGGATGTGCTCAGGTTTGAGATCGGGGTTGGCGGCGTATCCGGGCGCGATGTAGGAAAACTCGTAGGCGTTGGGGCCACGAAAAGCCTGGCCGTAAATCGCCTTGAAGCTCGTCTCGTCCCACGGGCTGTAGATGAGCGCGGCGCGCGGGTCAACGGTGTCGCCAAAGGTGGTGAAATGGTCGTAACGCACGCCGGCGTTGAGAATGAGGTTGGTGCGAATGCTGAACTCGTCCTGGAGGTAGAGCCCGAAATCGCCCGCATCACTGCGCACGTCGCTGTAAATCATCGGTGGAGCGACGTCCTGGTTTTTCAGGCGCAGGATGAAGTCGTCGTTGAACTCGCCGCCAAACGTCACGTGATGGTCTTCCAGGAAGGTTTTGCTCACCTGCAGTTCGCCGCCCCGGGACTGCGCCAGCGCGAAATCCCGGTTGAAAGTCGGCGGCCCCGTTCCTCCGGAATAGTCGAAGGGCGCCAGCGCGTCGTAACGGTAATGGTCGAAGAACAACCTCCCCATGACCTGCCATTCGTTTGCGAATTCGTGATGGTACTTCAGTTCGGCGTAGGCGCGTTCGTCGTTGATCCAGTTGGGCGACGCATCGAACACCGAGCCATAAGCTGCGGTGGGGAGATCCTTGCGGCGGTCTCCGTAAAGCCCCTCGAGGGTGAAATCGCCCCATGAAACCGATGCGAACACTTTCTTCGCCCATTCACCGTCGAGGTCCCGGGCCACGCCGTTGTTCACCGATGCGAACTCCGGGTAGTACAGCGTTTTGTGTCCCGCGCTGTCGAGCAACGACCCGGAGACCATCAGATTGAGACCGTTGCTGAAGTGTTTCCCGTACGTCAGCCGCCCTGTGTAAGTGTCGTAGCCGGCCGCCGCGCCGGACGCCTCGGCGCCGTTGATCCCTTCGGGGCGCCGCGTCACGACGTTGATGACGGTAAAAAACGCATTGTTGCCATAGAGCGATGAGCCGGGACCGCGTATGACCTCGACGCGGTCAATCAGGTCCACATCGAGCGGAAATTCATTCCCATTGAACGCCGAGTCAAAAACGGGCTCGTTCAACCGGTGCCCGTCCACGGTGATCAAAACGCGCCCGCCGTAGTCCCCGGGCCGGTTCACGCCGCGCATGCCGATAAAGGTGTAGCCGCGGTCGTAAGTGACGTAAAATCCGCGCACGCTGCGAAGCACATCGGCCAGTGTCCGATAGCCGTATTTCTGAATGTCGTCCTGCGTGATGATGCTCACGTCGGACGGCGCCTCGGTGACTTTCTGCTCATGCTTTGACGCCCCATA
>DATNDF010000273.1 GCA_035607015.1 Candidatus Angelobacter sp.
GCCAAAGCATACGGCGGAAAGAAAAAGATCGCGTGGATGGAAGTGTTCGCCGGCGAAAAAAGCTTCAAGCAGTTCAGCAACTGGCTGCCAGACGAGACCGTCGACGCGTTTCGCACCTATCTGGTCGGCATCAAAGGCCCGCTTACCACACCGGTCGGCGGCGGCATCCGTTCACTGAACGTCGCGTTGCGCCAGATGCTCGACCTCTTTGTTTGTCTGCGTCCGGTGCAGTACTTCACCGGCGTGCCGTCGCCGGTGAAACATCCGGAGAAGGTGGACATGGTCATTTTCCGCGAAAACACGGAGGACATTTACGCCGGCATCGAATACGCCAGCGGCACGCCAGAGGCGCAAAAGATTCTGGACTTCGTTGCCAAGGAATTTCCCAAGGACTTTAAGAAAATTCGTTTCGGCACAAGGCCTGCCGCTGAGGAATTCTGGAAGGCAGTCGGCGCAAAGGATTTTCCCAGCGACGTGAAGGTCGGTATCGGAATCAAGCCCGTAAGCTATAGCGGCAGCGTTCGGCTGATTCATAGCGCGATTTCATACGCCATCAAGTTCAAGCGCAAGAGCGTGACGCTTGTTCACAAGGGCAACATCATGAAATTTACCGAAGGCGCTTTCCGAGACTGGGGTTATCAGGTCGCGAAACAATTCTTTGGCGCAATCGAGATTGACGGTGGACCGTGGTGCAAAATTCCCGAAGGCAAACCCGGCGCCGGTATCATCATCAAGGACAGCATCGCCGACATCACGCTCCAACAGGTGCTGACGCGGCCAGAGGATTTCGATGTCATTGCGACACTTAACCTGAACGGCGATTACCTCAGTGACGCACTCGCGGCGCAAGTCGGCGGCATTGGCATCGCGCCTGGAGGCAACATCAATTACATCAGCGGCCATGCGATCTTCGAGGCGACTCACGGCACCGCGCCGAAATATGCCAACCAGGACAAGGTCAATCCCGGCAGCGTCGTGCTCAGCGGCGAAATGATGTTCCGTTACCTGGGCTGGAACGAAGTCGCCGACCTGATCCTCAAAGGTCTCAACGGCGCGATTGGTTCAAAGCGTGTCACCTACGACTTTGCGCGTTTGATGGAAGGCGCAAAGGAGATCAAGTGTTCCGAGTTCGGAGACAACATCATCTCGCACATGTGATTTATGTCGCGTGGCGGTTGGACTTGTGGTTTGCTGCGAACCATTCCGCCCATGAACACAGTTCCGCTGTTTGGAAAAGCCGTTTCGGCGGTGTTACTGGCCGTCACTCTGTTGGCTGCTTCTCCCGCGTCGGCCTTTGAAGCCATCTACGCTTTCGGCGACAGCTTGACGGACACGGGAAACGATCCCGCGCCGGAACCGGACTACTTTCAAGGCCGGTACTCCAACGGTCCGCTTTGGATCGAGTACCTCTCCACTCAACTCGGCCTTGGTTACAACCCGTCCAACAACTTCGCGGAAAGCGGCACGGAAACTTCGAATGCGCTGGCGCAGGTCCAACAATTCGTCGCGCCGTCGAATGCCTCGCAGTCGTTATTTGTCGTATGGTCCGGCGGGAATGACTTTATCCACAATTTTACCAATGGAATAAGCGAGGTGTTTTGGACCAACTTGATCGCGCGATCGGTCGGCAACCTTTCCAACGCCGTCGTTCAATTGTACGCAGACGGCGCCCGCACGATCGTGGTGCCGAACCAGGTGGATCTCAGCCGTATTCCACTCGTGCTGGATTCAGGTTACCCCACCTCTGTCTTTGCTTATCTCAGCAACAAGGTAAGCCAGTTCAACGGCGGTCTGGGCAGCGCGTTGACGGCGATCGCCCAGTCAAAGCCCGGCCTGCAACTGGTCACTCCGGACGTTTACGCCAGATTCAACGATTTGCTTGCAAACCTTGCCGCCGGCGGTTTCACCAAAGCCGACCCCGACGCGCTCAACGATCCGGCGCTGGCCGACAAATCATTCACCGGACCGGGCAGCAATTACGTCTTCTGGGATGCAATTCACCCGACCACGAAAGCCCACGCCTTGATCGCTCAATGGTTTTACGAGGCGCTGCCACAAACTGCTTCACAACCGCAACTCAGCATCGCCGCGAACGGAGGACCCTTGCAATTGACCCTTGGCAACCTCCTGGTGGGGCAGGTTTATACAGTGCAGACCAGCACCAATTTAAGTGCCTGGTCTGACTTTACGACGCTCAATGCCACCAATGCCGTTCAAGAATGGAGCGCGCCCTTCTCGTCTTCCCCGTTGGAATTCTTCCGGTTGAAGTTGTGAACCGGGGAATCGGAGTTTGGCGGCGTCCTCTTAGCTCGCCTGCGCGTTGATCCGGTGACTCTCGACGAACACTGACGACCAATCACGCGGACGCCATCAACTGTCTCAGTACGAAAGGCAAAATGCCGCCGTGTTGGTAGTAGTCGATTTCGATTGGCGTATCAATGCGGCATCGGACGGGAATGTTTTCCACGGAACCGTTGACACGGGTGATGCGCAGGGTTAGGTCCTGCTGCGGTTTGAGATCCGCGCCAAGGCCGAGCACGTCGAAGACCTCCGAGCCGTCGAGTTTGAGGGTATGGGCGGTGGTGCCTTCCTTGAATTGCAGCGGCAGCACGCCCATGCCGACCAGGTTCGAGCGATGAATGCGCTCGTAGGTTTGCGCGACGACGGCTTTGACGCCGAGCAACGCCGTGCCCTTGGCGGCCCAGTCGCGCGAGCTGCCGGTGCCGTATTCCTGCCCTGCGATCACCACCAGGGGCACGCGCTCCTGCTGATATTTTACCGCCGCGTCGTAGATGGACATCTGCGTGCCCTCCGGCTGATGCCGCGTCACACCTCCTTCGATGCCCGGCACCATCAGGTTTTTGATGCGCACATTGGCGAACGTGCCGCGCGTCATCACGCGGTCGTTGCCACGGCGCGAGCCGTAGCTGTTGAAATCGAGCACATTTACGCCATGGTCCATGAGATACTTGCCGGCGGGCGAGGTTTTCTTGATGGAGCCGGCGGGCGAGATGTGATCGGTGGTCACGCTGTCGCCGAAAATGCCCAGCGGACGCGCCCCTTTGATTTCGTGAATCGCGCCCGGTTGCAGGGAAAAGTTTTTGAAGAACGGCGGTTCCTGAATGTACGTGCTGTTGTCGTCCCACTCATAAACGTTTCCCGCGATCGAGGGGATTTCATTCCACTTCGGGTTTTGTTCGGCGAAATCCCGGTAGAGGTTGCGGAAAACCTCGGGTTTCAACGCCGCCTGCATCAACTCGCGTATTTCCTTCAACGTCGGCCAGATGTCCTTCAAGTAAACCGGCGCGCCGTCTTTTCCTTTACCGAGAGGTTCGCTGCTCAAATCAATATCCACGCGTCCGGCGAGGGCGAAAGCGACGACCAGCGGCGGCGACATGAGAAAGTTGGCCTTGATGCTCTGATGGACGCGCGCCTCGAAGTTGCGGTTGCCCGACAGCACCGAAGCGGCAACGAGATCATATTTGTTGATCGCGTCCTCAATCGGCCCGGCCAGCGGGCCGGAGTTGCCGATGCATGTTGTGCAACCATAGCCGACGAGATTAAATCCAAGTTTGTCGAGGAAGGGCTGTAATCCGGTCCGGCTCAGGTAATCGCTTACCACGCGCGAACCCGGCGCAAGCGAGGCTTTCACGACCGGATTGACGCCGAGGCCTCGCTCGACCGCCTTTCTGGCCAGCAAACCGGCCGCTAGCATCACGCCGGGATTGGACGTGTTTGTGCAGCTTGTGATGGCGGCGATCAATACGCTGCCGTGATGAATCTCGGATTCCGCTTTCGGAAACGCCGTGGAAGGCACCTGTTCGGGCGTGTCCGGCGCGGGGTGCTGGTCCCGCATTTCGGATTCGCTCGGGTCCACCCCCAGGCGGCGATGGCCGTACGTGTGGTCGATGAACGGATGGACCTCCCGGGTGGTGTTGACGCGCGCCATGGTCCTGAGGTCTTCCGGCCGTTTGCCAAAACCGTTTTCTGTCGCCGGCCGGGTGAACGCCGCCAGAAATTCCTTCTTCAGTTCCGGCAGTTCAATACGGTCCTGTGGACGTTTTGGTCCGGCGACACTTGGCACGACGCTTCCCAAATTCAGTTCAAGATCGGTTGAGTAGCTGAGATCTCCCTTCTTCGGGATGCCGAACAGGCCCTGGGCGCGGTAATAGTTTTCGTAGAGCCGGCAGTGCTCCTCACTGCGGCCGGTGGCGCGGAGGTAGTTGACACATTCGGCGTCCACGGGAAAGAAGCCCATCGTCGCGCCGTATTCCGGCGCCATGTTCGCGATGGTCGCACGGTCCACCACCGGCAGCGCCGCCGCGCCGGGACCGTAGAATTCCACGAACTTTCCGACCACTTTCGCCTTCCGCAGCATCTGCGTGATGGTCAGCGCGAGATCGGTCGCGGTCACGCCTTCGCGCAATTCACCGGTCAGGTTGACGCCCACAACATCCGGCGTGAGGAAATAGACCGGTTGACCGAGCATGCCGGCCTCGGCTTCGATACCGCCCACGCCCCAGCCCACGACTCCAAGTCCGTTGATCATGGTGGTGTGTGAGTCGGTACCGACAAGCGTGTCGGGATAGCAAACCGCCGAACGTTGGGAGTTGTCAGTTGGTCGGGTGGAGAGCACGCCGTTGGCGAGATATTCCAGATTCACCTGATGGACGATGCCGATGCCGGGCGGCACCACCTTGAACGTGTCGAACGCCTGCATGCCCCACTTCAAAAACTGGTAGCGCTCGCGGTTGCGCCGGAATTCCATTTCCAGATTGCGCTGCAACGCGTCCGGGGTCCCGGCGAAATCCACCTGCACGGAATGGTCCACGACCAGGTCAACCGGCACCAGGGGCTCGATGATTTTCGGGTTCTTTCCCATGCGCGCGGCGGCGGAACGCATCGCCGCCAAATCGACCAGCAGCGGCACGCCCGTGAAGTCCTGCAGGACGATGCGCGCGACAACGAAAGGGATTTCCTCCGTGCGGACGGCTTTCGGCGCCCAGTTCGCGAGCGCACGGACGTTTGCCTCGGTCACTTTTCTCGCATCGCAGTTGCGCAGCACGGATTCCAGCACCAGGCGTATCGAGACCGGCAGTTTTGAGATCGGCCCGATGCCGGCCTTCTGCAGCGCTGGCAGCGAATAAAAAAGGCCTTGTTTTCCGCCGCCGAGGTCGAGTTTTTGAAGCGAATCAAAGAGGTTGTGCAGCGTGTTCATAGAATCCCATCGCCAGTCGCGGGTCAACGGTGCAACGAAAATGAAGTTTGGCCAGAGCCCTGTCAAGGTGCTTGCGTCGCGACAGCCAGCCAGTGATGACAGCGAAGCAGGGAAAGACGAATCAAGCCGTCGGCAGGCGCAGGTGGAAAGTGGCGCCACGCCCTCGTTTTGATTCGCAAAAGATACGACCGCCGTGGGCCTCGACGATGGATTTGGCGATGGCCAGGCCCAGACCGGTCCCCCCATTCTTGCCCGAGGTGACGAATGGCTCGAACAATCGGTCTTTGATGTCGTCGGGGATTCCCGGACCGTTGTCGCGGACGCATATCTCCGCTTCGTTTCCGTCGAGTCTTCCGGAAATGGTTATTTTTCCCGCCCGGTCCTTCAAGGCGTCGGCCGCGTTATAGACGAGATTTTGCAGGACACGCAGGAGTTTGTTCACGTCCGCGTTGATTGAAATGCCCACCGGCCGAAGTTCCAGCGTGATTTTATTATGTTTCAGGTAATCCTGGTTCAGGAAGGCAAACCGTTCCATGAGCGCGGCCAGTTCCGTTTGTTCCCGTCGCAATTGGTAGGTGCCGCGGGAAAACTCGAGGAGTTCCTCGGCCATCGAGACCATTCGTTGTACCTGGCCGCGGATGATCCGGCAACAATGCTGCGTGCGGTCGTCCGGGTGAAGGTCGCCAATCACCGTGCCGGCCATCAACACGCCGTGGCAGGGGTTTCGCAGATCGTGAATGATTGAATTGGCCATCTCGCCGACCAGGGTCATCTTCTCCTTGCGCACCACGGCGGCAACATACTGCTCATCCGTGGCGCGCAGGTGCTGGATCGTCCGGTTGAACACGTCGATGACCGTTTTCCCGGAAGTGGCCCGCAACACGGACAACACCGGCTGGCGGGCGAGCTGCGCCACGATGGTTTCCTCGACTGCCACCGCGCGCGTGCTCCGCGCCGACCCGTCCAACACGCCGAGTTCTCCGAAGAAGTCGCCTTCGCCGGCGAAAGCAATCGTGAGATGGTTTTTTTGACCCGTCCGCTTGCACAATTCCACCTTGCCGGACAAGACCAGGTAAAGGCAGTCGGACTGCTGACCCTCCTCAAAAATGATGGACAGAGGGGGAAATGTTTTGACGGTTGCGCCTTGGCGCAGTCCGTCGGCGATGTTGAGGTCGAAAAAGGTGAAAAACGGGTGCGAAGACAATTCCATAATTTGCAGTTGGACGAGGCAAAGCCGATTGTATGCCAACGCGCCGTTCGGAATCCGGAGAAAACTCGCCAGTCGTAATAACCTCAACCGATAATTGTCCGTCGGGCAGGTCGGTGCAAAGACGAAGGCGAGAGCGAAGCGGAGAGAGCAAGCATGGGAACGGCGGGGCAGGGCGTGAAAAACCCCGCTTCGCGGCAAGCCACGGAGCGGGGTAAATTCCGTGCGCGGTCCGGCTCTCCATGTCGCGCCCGGCTTCGCGCGGATCGATTACTTGAGTTTTCCCAGTGTTTCCTTGATTTTGTTGAAGTCCGGCAACTCCTTCGGCGTCGGCGTCTGTTCGCTGTATTGGATGACGCCATTCTTATCCACGACGAACGCCGCGCGCGCGCTGACCGCGCCCAGCCCGATCAAATCCGGCAACAGCGTGCCGTAGGCTTTGGCCGTCTCTTTGTTCAAGTCGCTGGCCAGGGTGATGCCAATCTTTTCCTTCTGCGCCCACGCTTCCTGCGCGAATGGACTGTCCACGCTGATGCCGATGACATCGGCATTCAGACCGGAGTAAGCGTTCAGACCGGACGTGATGTCGCACATCTCCTGGGTGCAAACGCTGGTGAACGCCAGCGGATAGAAAAGCAGCAAGGTGTTCTTCTTGCCGAAATTGTTGCTCAGCTTCACGTCCACGAGGCCGGAGGCTTGTTTGGATTTGAGGGTGAAATCGGGGGCTTTGGTTCCAACGGATAATGGCATAGGTTTTATTTTCGATTTTGAATTTTAGATTTCCAGTTGCGGAAAGTTTATATGGCCTGTTCCCACGGTGTCAAATTACGATTCGACCTTTGCGACTTCGGGTTGCATGTTGCAAATGTGCATAACGTAGCAAACAGAAAGTGCGAGAGCAATCAACTGGAGGGCACTTGTTATCTAGCTTCATATTCTCTTGCTCAATTGAACCTCTCCAAAGGTAATAAAGACAAATGTTGTGCCTGCTGGCCCACGGTAAGCGCCGTTCGAGCAGCACAACCGGCACGCAAGCGCCGTCATATGCCAGGCATCCATCTCCTCGGCTGACCATTCTGGAGAGGTGAGACGCAGGATATGGTTCTGCTCACCGTACTGTCGGACTCTGAGTGAATCCCGTGTGAGGGATTCGGAAATGGACGAATTCGCCCAAGCCCACATCCACGTGCCTGTTCGGCTATCAAAAGAACCGATAATCTGTGATGGCGCACGAACAATCTTATCAGGAAATGTGAAGACTAATTCGCCAGTATCTTGCGAGAAATCCCAACGCTCTTCCTTCCCAAAATGCCAAGTGCCCTGATGCGCGCCGGTCTGGAGTCGTAACCCTTCCACGCTACCCTCAAGAAACGCTTTGAACTCTGGCGTCTCTCCGCCATCGTCGTTCCCATCACCACGTCCAAATGGCCTTCTAAAAATGCTCATGATTACCAAGTATTTGATGCTCGCTAATCGTTAAAATGAGCCGCACCGTGTGTACTACTGACTTTTCCAAGAGCGACCTTTTAACACCTGGATACGAAAGCAGGCTCACGACTCTCTGTGAATGATAATTGAAGCGCAAAACCCTCAGGAATCCAAAGCCGCCAGCACTTCCTCCGCATGTTCCTCCGGTTTGACCTGCGGCCAGATTCTCTTGATTCGGCCATCCGGCCCGATCAAAAACGTGACGCGATGCGTCCCGAGATATTTCCGGCCCATGAACTGTTTCTCACCCCATACGCCGTAAGCCTCAACAATCTTTTTGTCTTCGTCCGACACCAGCGTGAACGGCAGCCTGAACTTCTTGACGAACTTGTCGTGCGCTTTCACTGAATCCACACTGATGCCGAGCACCACTGCCCCTTCCTTCCTGAGCGCGGCAAAATTATCACGAAACGCACACGCTTCCTTCGTGCAACCGGGCGTATCGTCCCTCGGATAAAAATAGAGCACGACGTGTTTGCCTTTGAAGTCAGCGAGCGAGACTGTGCCGCCGCCGTTCGCCCCGGCAGTGAACTCCGGTGCTTTGTCTCCTTCTTTCAATTTTAATTCAAGTGCTGTGGCCATAAGCAAACTGCGTGCGTGGTTGGAGTAATGGAATGGTGGAGTTTTGCCAAGCAAGTTCCTTCCGCCGACCCCTCATCAGTCCACCACTGCATCTCTCCATTACTCCATCTTTCGTTTATTGTTTCGGCGTCGGCAAACTTGCCGGACTGGCGCCAAGCTGCCGGATGCCGTCAAAAAGGTAAAGCGCGCCCGACGCGCCCGTAAACAATGCCGCGCCCAGCGACCAAACGTAAAGCCAGGCGCCCTCGAACTTGAACAGCGCCCACAGCACCGCCGTCATTTGCAGGACCGTCGCCACCTTGCCGGTGAGGTGCGGACGCACGTTCACTTTCCCACACGCGTAATAGATCACCACCATCCCGATAAGCACCAGCATGTCCCGGCTGAGGACGGTCACCGTCAACCAAAGCTGCAGATGTGGCAAATACTGTTCATGATGCAGGCTCAACGAAACAATCCCTGATACCAGCAACAACTTGTCGGCGAGCGGATCGAGGATCGTGCCCAGTTCGCTGCGTTGATTGTAGCGGCGAGCAATGTAGCCATCCACGCCATCGCAAATCGAAGCCGCCAGGAACGAGGCAATCGCCAGATACCGGTGCAATTCTTTGCCATGCTCCACATAGCTCAACACCTCGACGATGAAGAACGGCACCAGCAGAATCCGGAAGATGGTGATTTTGTTCGCCGTGGTCATGCCCTGCGTCGCGCAGTTTTGCCTGTCCCGTTTCCTGCCGTCAACCCTTCTGCATCAGCGGACGGCGATAGACAAACCACCAGAACCAAATCGTCCCCAACGTTCCACAAATCGCCGCGCCGATAAAGTTTGCCCGCGGACTGACGCTCCAAAGCCACGCGCCCAGAAACGAGCCGCTGGTCACCACGCAGTCGCGAATCAGGTAATAGGCACCGTAGGTGCGCGAACGCAGTTCCGGTTTCGCCTGGGCGATGATCAACGCCTTGCGCGCAGGCTCGCCGAATTCTTTCAATCCTCGAACCGCAAAGGCCAGCGCCAGCCAGAAGAAATTGTTTGCCCACAGCAGCGTCATCGGAAACAGCGTGAAAAAAACAAACGTCGCCAGCACGAAAGGCCGTTGCCCGTGTTTGTCCGCCAGGTGCGCGACGGGAATGTAGCAGAGCATCGCCGTGATCATTTCGATGGCGATGAGCGTCCCAAATTGTTCGGCAGTGACGCCGTTGTGGTTCATTGCCCAGAGAATCACAAAGGCATAAGGAATCCGTTCACAGAACCGGATCAAGACGTCGCTGACCAGCAGCTCGCGCAAGGTGGGGCTGAAGAACTTGATGACGTCAAGAAAGGTAGGGACGCGCTGCCGCGCGTCCTGGCCGACCAGCAGGTCGGCCCTACCAGATTCCGGCTCCACCATGAACCATTGGAAAACTGCCGTGAACAAACTCAGCACGATGCAACCGGCCAATGCAAAGCGAACCCCTTCCGCCCAGCCAAACCGCGTCACCAGCCAGCCGCCAACCAGCGGCCCGATCATCATGGGCACGCGGCGAAACATGGATTGCACGCCCACACCCATGGTATGCTGACGTGCTTCGAGCGAAGTGGCCACAACAGTGAGCGTCGCGGGCAATGACAGCGCGCTCCACGCCAGAAACAGAAACGCGCCCAATACCAGCGCGAGCCAGTGTTGCCAGAGCAAAACGAGTGTGTAACCCGCGAGTGAAAGCGCGTTGAAGAGCAGCAACGAACGGCGCTGTCCCCAATGATCGGTCAACCAGCCGCCGGGATAGGCGTAAAGCGCGCCGAGCAACGTTTGCAGCGCGTCGAACAGGCCGATGATGAAGATGCCCGCGCCGAGCGTTTCGAGATACTTAGGCACGAAGTTGAGCCAGAGCCGTTCGCCGGTCAGTGCCAGCACCAGCGCGCCGAGCAATAACACCGTGTTGCGCTTGAGCGCTAAAAATCGGGCGGTTCGTTGCCAGGCATTCATGACTGTCGCTCAATCGCGACCAAGCGGCCAGGAAGACCGGTCGGCTCAATGCTCTGGTGCAGGGTTGTCTTTGCGTCCACGCGGACTACACTTATGCTGGACTTGCTCAGTTGCACACGAAATTTTCGAGACATGATTGCGTTCGGCAAACTGACAGAGGTATTCGCGAGACAATGCTGGTTTCCCGCGCTCTGTTCGCTTGTCGTGACAGCGAGCGCAGCCGAGCCGGCTTCGCTCAAGCCTGTCAAAACGATCCCGTTGCCCGACGTGGTCGGTCGGTTCGACCATTTCAGCAGCGATGTCAAAGGCCGGCGGCTGTTTGTCGCCGCGCTGGGCAACAATACCGTCGAGGTGCTCGACCTTGATACCGGGAAACGGTCGCGTTCGATCACCGGCTGCGACAAACCGCAGGGCGTTCTGTTCCTTGAAAAGGCAAACATGCTGTTTGTGGCCAACGGCGGAAACGGCAAGCTGCGCGCTTACGACTGCGCGAAATTCGACCCGCTTGCGATGGTCGGTTCGTTGGATGACGCGGACAATGTGCGATATGACGGGAAACTGGACCGGGTTTATGTGGGGTATGGCGACGGTGCGCTGGGCGTCATCAATCCGGCGACTGGCGTCCAATTGGCGAGCATCAAACTACCGGGCCATCCGGAATCGTTCCAGATCGAACGGGACGGCGGCCGCATTTTTGTGAACGTGCCGGAGGCAAGACAGGTCGCGGTGATTGACGGCCAGGCGAAAACAGTCAGCAAAGCCTGGTCGTTGCCGGATGCGAAGGCGAATTTTCCCATGGCGCTCGATGAAACGGATCGACGCCTGTTCGTCGGCTGCCGCAACCCTCCACGGCTGGCCGTGCTCGACACCACTGCGGGAAAAGTAGTGAGTGACGTTGTCATCGTCGGCGACACGGATGATTTGTTTTATGACGCGAAGCGCAAACGCATTTACGTTTCGGGCGGCGAAGGTTTCGTCGATGTCATCGAACAGCGCGATGCCGACAACTACAAGTTGTTGGAGAGAATTCCAACCGCGCCCGGCGCACGCACGTCGTTCTTCTCGCCTGAACTCGACCAGTTTTATCTGGCAGTGCCGCGACGGGGCGGGCAGGGGGCGGAGATTCGGGTTTATGAAATTGGTAAGTGAGCCGCGCTCTGGGAGAGTTTGCGTCCGACAAGGAGCGTCGGATGAGTGCGATCTTCAAGTCGCTTCACGGCACGAAAGTGAAGAGAGTGCGGATTTCGATTCAGGCGGTGACTTTTTTCGACCGTGGCGACGCGAAAACGTAAGCGGCGTGAACGCGCGACAAAGCGCGGAGCGGAGCGAGGGTCTGATACGCGGCGATTTGGTTGACCAACGGCGGACGGTGGCTCACGGAGCCGCGCTCAGGGAAAAGTGCTAACGGTTTTCCAAGGAGGAATCTTTGAACCTCTCAAACTTGCCGTTACGATACACGAACAGTTTTGTTGTGAGTCGGTATGAGCCTTCGGCAGAAGATTTTTGGACGATTTGCTTCATCTTCTCAATTCCCTGCGGGTCCTCACTGCCGGTGACGATTAGCAAATCTCGGGTCGGGATGGCCACGACAATATCACCATTCACTTCCTTTTGCAGATCAGTCCAGACGGAATCGAGGAGCAAGATACTGGCTTCGTAGTCTCCACCAGCAGTAATCATGTAAAGGCCATTGGCTCCACGTCGCTCAATCTTGGGAAGCAATCGTTTCAAGTTTTCGCAGGCAAGGTTTCTTAATTCCTTTCGACCAATGTGTGCTTTTTCCAAATCCTTTGGCCCGAAATATCGGATATTTTTGGGAGAATCTTCCGCGTAGAGAATGATCAAATCGGAATTCAAGTCTTCATAGACATTCTCTGGCATCTCCTTCGCCCCGCGACTCGTCACCGCCTTCCGCGTTTCTTCAATCCAAGGACGATCTTTGATGACTGGGACTATGCGAGTTCGGTCAAGTTCCTCTGATTTTTGAAGGCTGTCGATCGTTTCCAACCCGGCTGCGACAAATTGCTTGATGACTTCATTCTTTGACTTCGGATCTAGCTTGTAGGTATCGTACGCGTTGTCGAGAAACGACGTTGATTCCTGCCCTCCCGCCGTGGTCACTTTGAGTTCCAAGTCTCTTACAATTTCCACCAGCAATTCCGGCGAAGATTTTCGCAACGCGGTTGCGAATTCAGAAGTGAACTCTCCGGGTTTCAAGACATCTGGTTTTGAACAGCCAGAACAAAAACCCTTATGCCGAGCTCGGCATAATGGTTATTTTTACTAGCTCCGGGTAATGCCGAGTCGTTGGGGTAGTCTCTCAAATCACTGAAGGATCTCCCCTTTTCTCGTTTCCCAACTCGGCATTATTTTGTCACATTGGCCTCGGCCAAACGCCCAGATAATCAATCATGAATACTGAAATCATAGTCGAAACCGCACGGGCCACCCTTGCAGGAACGATCTCCTTTCCCGAAGTCGTCCGCGATCTCCTTGCTGCCTCTGTAGAGTATTATCACGTGGATTACGTCGGGATGCGAAAGACCTTTTACGGCGCGAATGGCGACATGGTCGTAACTCCGATTGCTTACGAAGGACTATCTCCGGTTGCCTCGGAATTGTCCGTCGAGAACCTGCGTGCAGCGATTCTAGACAGTCAGCGCAACGGGCAGAAATATCGCGATTTCACCCGTCGCGCGATGGAAGCCGGCGTCCAAAGCTACTTCGCATTCCTGCGAGGCAAACGCGTTACCTACTTGGGGCGGACAGGTGACCAGCACACCGAGTGGTTTCCAGGCGCTATGCCACTGAATATTGTTTGAATGAAGCGTTTCATGCTTTTCCAAATCCGCGTTTCACCTGTGGTTAAAACTCGCCAACGCGTTTCCAATCCTAGCCATCACCTTATCTTTGCCCAGCACTTCGAGAAGATGGTAGAGGCTCGGCCCGGCGGTCTTGCCGGTGCAGGCCAGGCGAGTTGGATGCACGAGGACACCCGCCTTCACTCCCATCTGCTTCGCGGTTTCCTTCAACGCATTTTCCAAAGTGACGGCATCGAACGAGGCGAGACCGGCAAATACCTCGCGCAGTTTCATCAATCGTTCGCGGTTCTCTGACGTGAAATCCTTCGCCACCGCCTCCGCGTCGTAAGTCACTTCTTCGACAAAATAGAATCCGCCATAGTCGGCCAGTTCGGAGAACAAACGTTTCTTGCCCTTGCAAGTATCCAGTGCAGCTTTCACATAGGCCGCCGGATATTGGCTTGTGTCGAAGCCGGCTTTCCTTAACGCCGGGATGGCCAGCCCGTAAAACCGTTCGTTGCTCATCAGCCGGATATATTCGCCATGAAGCCAGTGCAGCTTGTCGAGGTCGAAGCGCGCGTTGTGCCGGAGGATTTGCGGCAGATCAAAAACTTTCACGATCTCCTCGACCGGCATGATCTCGCGGTTCTCCTTGGGCGACCAGCCGAGCAAACAGAGATAGTTCACGACCGCTTCCGGCGCGAAGCCCTCGTCCATATAACTCGTCAATGACGCGCCCTGGTCGCGCTTGCTCATTTTGGAGCCGTCGTGATTCAGGATGAGCGGAATGTGCGCGTATTGCGGCGGCTCGACGCCAAACGCACGGAAGAGCGCGATGTGCTTGGCGGTGTTGCTCAGGTGGTCTTCGCCGCGAATCACGTGCGTGATGCCCATCTCAAGATCATCGATGACGTTCACGAAATGAAACACCGGCTGTCCGTCCGAGCGCACCAGGACAAAATCGGGATCGAGTTGTTCGCGGTCGGTGAGTTCACGGCGCACGTCGCCGACGACCAGGTCAGGTATGATGATCGGTTCGCGAGTCATTTTGAACTTCACCGCGCCTTCGTGATCGTAAGCGACCCCTTTGTCTTTCAACTCCTGGACGCGGCGCTGATAGATCCCGCCGCGCTGCGATTGGAAATACGGTCCGCGACTACCTTTGCCGGGCGCTTTCGCGTCGCCGGTCACCGGCCCTTCATCCCATTCGAGGCCCAGCCAGCGCAGGCCGTTCAGGATGACTTCAACGGCCTCTTGCGTGTTGCGCGCCGCGTCGGTGTCTTCGATGCGCAAGATAAACGCGCCGCCAACGTGGCGGGCGTAAAGCCAGTTGAACAGCGCGGTGCGCGCGCCGCCGATGTGGAGGAAGCCGGTCGGGCTCGGGGCAAAGCGAACGCGAACATTCATGAGGACAAATTCAGTGGCACAGGTTCACCATTCAGCGCTGGAACGATACCGGGTCACGCGGCTGGCTGGCAAGTTTACAGCGGGATGTTCGCGCACGGCGAGGATTCACTGGCCGATGCGCAACCGCGCCGGGCGCGGGATCACGTCGGGACAACTGCGGGAATCTTTTAGGGCCCAGTTCGCACACGGTAGAACCTTGCCCCGGTCAGCCCACCGCTCTGCAATCCGTCGTCAGTGAAGTCAAAGGCGCCATTGGTCGAGGTGATGATGTTGGTAAACGCCGTCCACAGCGGCGGCATCACATTGGAAAAATCGACTCGAAAGTTCTCGTTCACCGGAGCTGGCCACGCAAAGTGGAAGCCATTGCCCGAGTAGGCCGCAGAGCCGAGGTTGATCGCCGGAGTAATCGTGAAATCCGAACGCATCCGGACCACCGTGTAAGGGTTCCACGTGGACAGGGTGTAATAGATGGTCAGCGTGCTGTTTGTGACCTTCGTGAAACGCTCGATCATGATGGGCGCGAAGTCGCCGCCCGCCGTGTTGGTGGGATCATTGAATCCGATAACAGGCCCATCCAGGCCGTCGTCCGGGATCCTGTTCGGGTCGTGGATGAACACCTCCGGACCCTGGTCGAGATTCTTTTGAAAAATG
>DATNDF010000274.1 GCA_035607015.1 Candidatus Angelobacter sp.
TCGGCAATGAGTTCATCGAAGCGTTTTATGCTCCGTCGGAAGCAAAGCGCGCCCGTCGCACGCACCTGGAAGGCATCATCAACTTCTTTCCCTGGATGGCCGCGGTGGATGCCTTTCAACACTGGATTTACACGCATCCCGGACATTCGCGGGCAGAACGTTCGGCGGCCTGGCTCGCGCTCATGGACCGTTTCGGCGGGGACGTGAATTGGGACGGCCATGAACAGGCGCGTGCGCATCTCTGGCATCGCCAGCTTCACATCTTCATCCACCCTTTCTACTACGTCGAATACGGCATCGCCCAACTGGGCGCGTTGCAGGTCTGGGCCAATTCAAAGCTGGATCGCGCCCGGGCGCTTGCCGACTACAAACACGCGTTGGCGCTGGGCGGCTCGCGTCCGTTGCCGGAACTGTTTTCCGCCGCCGGCTGCCGGTTCGATTTCAGCGCGGAAACGTTGAAACCGCTCATCGCACTCGTGCGTCACGAACTGGCGAAGTTGAATTGATGCCGCCGTTCGTCGTCGCGCAGGCGATTCGCAGTTGAAAAAACACCACTCTGTGACTAGTTTCAATCGACATGCTCGCTGACCGTCCTTACATGCGCAGAGACAACACCTCGAGGAACTGGTCGATTACGATCGCCATTCTGGTGTTCAACGTGTTGATCTTCTTTCTGCAATACGGCAACGGCCGCAACTCGCAGAATTGGGTGCTCGAATACGGCGCGTTGAGCGCGGAGGGTCTGAAGCGAGGTTATGTCTGGCAGCTCCTCACCTTTCAGTTCTTACACGCCGGGCTGCCGCACCTGGTTCTTAACTCCATTGGGCTCTATTTTTTCGGCCGGGCGCTGGAAGGAATGCTCGGGAAGCGGGACTTCATCAGGCTTTACCTTTTTAGCGGGATCCTGGGCGGCATGTTGCAGGCGCTGCTGGGAATGGTCTGGACCCGATTTGCCGGCCCGATGGTCGGGGCGTCTGCTGGTATTTGCGGGTTGATCGCCGCTTTTTCGATGCTTGCGCCGGACAGTCAGATCTACGTCTGGATGGTGGTGCCCATTCGCGCGCGATATTTTCTCCCCATCATGTCGGGTCTGACCGCGCTCTTGATGGTGACCTCGACGGAAAGCCATGTGGCCCACGCGGCGCATCTTGGTGGCATTCTGGGCGGTGTTGTCTATCTGAAATGGGTGCTCGGCACGGCGAGACCCCTCTTTGATTGGGCCCGTCTTCGCCGGAAGGCTCCCCGGCGCGAATTGGTCAAAGCAATCTCCTCCAAACCGAGTTTTTGGCGGCGGGAGAGCGCCAAACCTTCTGACAGCCCGCAATCCGCCGACTTCATCAGCGTGGAAGTTGACCCCATTCTCGACAAGATTTCCGCCCAGGGCATTCAAAGCCTCACCGATCGCGAGCGGCGCATCCTCGAAGCCGCCCGCGCCAAAATGTCGAAACACTGAGCCGGGACAGACGCCCGATCATGTTTCGGACGGGCCGGAAGCTGAGTTCCAACGCCACACTCGATTCTCGACTCCCGCCCTCCAGCGCCCTACCCTTGCGCCATGATTCAACGGTATTCCCGCCCCGAAATGCGGGCCATCTGGACCGACGAAAACAAACTCCGCATCTGGCTCCAAATCGAACTCCTCGCCAGTGAAGCACTGGTGCAGGAAGGCGTCGTGCCGAAGACCGACTTCGAGAAAATGAAGAAAGGCGCGGACGCCTGGTTCGCCGACTTGAAGGGTCTCGTCGAGCGCCAGAAGGAACTGGAGAAGACGCTCAATCATGACGTGATCGGCTTCACCACGGCCGTCGCGGAAAAAATCAACGACAACGCCAGCCGCTGGTTTCATTTCGGCCTCACCAGTTCCGACATCGTTGACACAGCCTTCGCCGTTCAGATGGTTCAAAGCGCCGACATTCTGATCGCCGACGGGCAAAAGCTGCTCCCCATTATCGCGCGCCGCGCTAAGGAGCACATGATGACGCCGTGCATCGGTCGCAGCCATGGCATCCACGGTGAGCCGACCACCTTCGGCCTCAAGCTCGCGCTGATGCACGACGAATTCACCCGTGGGCTAGAACGTCTCAAACGCGCTCGTGATGTGGCCGCTGTTGGCAAACTATCCGGCGCCGTCGGCACCAACGCTCACTTGTCTCCGTCAGTGGAGGAATTCGTCTGCGAAAAACTCGGTCTGCGCCCCGCGCCCATCGCCACGCAAGTCGTCCAGCGCGACATCCACGCCGAGTTCCAAACCACGCTCGCCCTCGTCGGCGCCAGCATCGAACGCTGGGCGGTTGAGTTCCGCCATCTCCAGCGCACTGAAGTGCTCGAAGCCGAAGAACCGTTTGCCAAAGGACAAAAGGGTTCGAGCGCCATGCCGCACAAGCGCAATCCCATTACCTGGGAACGCCTCACCGGCCTCGCCCGCGTGCTGCGCGGCAATGCCATCGCCGCGCTCGAGAACGTCGCGCTCTGGCACGAGCGCGATATCAGCCACAGCAGCGTCGAGCGCATTATCTTCCCCGATTCCTGCACGCTGCTCGATTACATGTTCGGCCTGCTCACGCGCCTGATGGACGGCCTGCTTGTCTATCCCGAGAACATGAAAAAGAACCTCGGCCTTTCGCTCGGCATGTGGAACAGCCAGACCGTCCTGCTCGGGCTCATCAAGAAAGGTCTCACCCGCGAAGTTGCCTACAAGCTGGTTCAAGACGCCGCGATGAAGACCTGGGAAGTCAAACATGCCGGTCGTGACGACGCCGACTTTGTCGAAACCCTGAAATCTGATCCCGGCGTGGCGAAACATTTCAAAAAGGGCGAACTCGAAAAACTGTGCTCGCTCGACTTCCATTTCAAAGAAGTGAATAACCGGTTCAAGAAACTGGGGCTGAACTGAAAACCGCGATGGACGATTCGCCATATTTGATCGCGGCGGATGGCTTGCTCGCTCGGGGCAGTGGCGAGCGGGCTAAACGCAAGCATCACTACCTCGGTAACTACTGCGGCATCACGACGAGATCGATGAAGAGCAAATGGCGACTTGTCTACTTGGATGTCATGGCTGGACCGGGTTGCTGCAAAAGAAAAGACACCCTCGAAGAATTCCCCGGTTCGCCATTCGTAGCTCTGGAACACGAGTTTTCGGAATACATCTTTGTCGAAGAGGACGATGGGCTTGCAGACGCACTCAGACAGCGGGTAAACAAGCATCCCAAAGCGAAAAAGGTGACAATCCACAACGAGAACTGGGTTCGCTTGGCCGAGTCTGGCAAACTTCAATTCGATAACTCCACCTTAGTTGTCGCCTTCGTTGATCCGACGGGCATCTCTCAAGTTCCAATGTCAGCTATGCGCCAACTGGCTCGGAATCCGCACATAGACTTGCTCGTCACAATTCAATACCGCCTCGGAATTGTCTGGAACGCGCCTCAGTATCAGAAAGCAGAGAACGACACCGTGTTGGATGCGTTTCTTGATTCGCACGACTGGCGGGGCTGGGATTCCCAAGACCCGACAGAATTCGGACGGAAGGCGATCGAGCGTTTCAGTAAAGAGATTTGCAAACTGGGCTTCATCGGTACGCGACACGTGTCTGTCCCGGAAGCACAGCCGCTGTATCGTTTCACGCTTTTTAGTCGCAACGCGCTTGCCAAGAAATTCTGGGACGAAATCTTGAAGATCAACGAAAAGGGCCAACGTGAATGGCATTTTTAGCCGAAGCCTTGGACTATATTTGACCGAGCTTTGGGGTTAAGCTGCTGTTGAAATGAAACATACTTGTGAGCGATAAATCAAAAATCGAATGGACGGACGCGACGTGGAATCCGGTTCGTGGCTGCACCAAGATCAGCTCCGGCTGTCTCCACTGCTACGCCGAAACCTTTGCCGAACGTTGGCGCGGCATTCCGGGTCATCCGTTTGAATTCGGGTTCGATTTGCGGATCGTGCCGGAAAAACTCGGCGACCCGCTCCGTTGGGGAACACCTCGAATGATCTTCGTGAACTCCATGAGCGATCTTTTCCACAAGGACGTTCCAGATGAATACATCATCAAGGTCGCGCGCGTCATGACGGCGGCGAACTGGCATACTTACCAAGTCCTGACCAAACGCGCCGACCGGCTCGCGGCTTTGCTCAAGGGCAAGCTACGCTTTGCCGCCGAGCAATTGCATATCTGGTGGGGCGTGAGCGTGGAAAATAAGAAGCAGGGACTCCCACGAATTGACCTGCTCCGTTCAGCGCCAGCCAAGGTGAGATTTTTGTCCATCGAACCACTGCTGGAAGATCTCGGCGCCTTTAAGCTCAACGGCATTGCATGGGCCATCGTTGGCGGCGAAAGCGGTCCGGGTGCGCGGCCAATGAAAGCCGAATGGGTGCGGAGCCTCCACCGTCAATGCAAGCAGGCCGGCGTGGCGTTCTTCTTCAAGCAATGGGGCGGTGTGCGCAAATCCGAAACTGGACGCGAACTCGATGGGAAAACATACAGCGAATTTCCTGCGCGCAATCCGATTGAAGCGCCGTCTCTTGAGGACCGGCGAGGGGTTTGGCAGAAACTGGAGACGAATTTGGCCATGGCTTGACGGTTCGATCGGCGGACTTGAACGGACAACCCTTCGCACTGATGCTCGCCCACAAGCAGGTCGATGTTCCGCACGTTTCCGGATTGCCATGACGAAGAGACCCAGCTAAAGGTCCAACACCGGCACCGCGCAATGTCCACACCCCTGCCCCATGCAATCCGCGTTGAGTCAGTCCGCGACGACGCAAGTTATACGCTGCCCGCGCGGACACTGGGAAAGTTGCGTTGGGTGGCCTTGTTCTTCGTCGCTTTTGGCGTTTTGTTCGCCTCCTTCCCGGCGACGACTTTGTTCCGCATGCTGAAAGGCATCACCGCAGGCAAATCCGCCATCACAGAGATCGGCTTTGCCGTGTTCCTGGTCCCGTTTGTGTTGGCTGGCCTGATTCCGCTTGGCCTGGGGTTGCTCGTCATCTTTGGCCGCTGTCGCGTTGAGTGGCGCGACCGGCGTTTGTCCGTTCTCGATTACGTTGGCCCCGTGCGCTGGCGGCGGCGTCTGCAGAAGAGCCGGATTCTCAAACTCACCGTCAGCGCGGGCGGCGCGAAGATCAACAACCAGCCCGTGACGACCGGCCCGCTGGCGGACCTCGCGGCGCTGCTGGCTGAATTTGAGGAGGGCAAACCACGACTGGTGGCGATTGGCTATCCGCGCGACTGGCTCGAGGCGCTCGCCGAGGATTTGTCCGGACGGGTCGGGGCAACGGCATCAACGCTCCCACCGCCCGCAGTGGAAGTTGTCAACGCGGACGAGAGTCGGGCCGAGGTTCCGGAGATCGTGCCAAAGCCGACGGACAGCTTGGTCCGCGTCGAACCGCGTCCGGACGGCATCGCCCTCGTGGTTCCGCCCGCGGGGTTGCGAAAGGGCAGCAAAGGACTGTTCGGCTTCGGCATGGTGTGGTGTTTGTTCATGTCGGTGTTTACCGGCGTGATCCTGTTTGCAGGCTGGAAGAACACACGCGGCGCGCCCGGAGTGGCTTGGGCCTTCGTCGGCATCTTCTGGCTGATCGGCCTGGGCATGTTGGCGGGCGCGATCAACATGGGCCGTCGCCGGGCGATGCTGGTGTTCGAGAACGGGCAACTCAAGGTGGCGCAAATCGGGATCTCCGGCGCGAAGAAGTGGGAGTGGAACCGCGACGACATCGCGGCCATCCGGGCCGACGCCAGTGGTATTACCGTCAACAATGTGCCGGTAATCGAGCTTCAGATTCATCCCGTCCGGGGAAAGAAGACCGGGTTTTTCGCGGGTCGCGACGAACAGGAACTTCGCTGGATGGCGGGTGAATTGCGCCGCGCGCTCAAATTACCTGCCGAAGCGAGTGGCGGCATTCCGCGATCCTGATCCCGGGAAGACCTTCTGCGCTGTCTCAGCCAACGCCGAACTGGCGGCGTTTCTGCGCTCAGGCAAGTTCAATCCCGACCGGGCAATGATCCGAGCCCTGCACGTCAGCCCGGATGAATGCGCGCTTGAGACGTGGACGCAGCGCGACGCTGACGAGAAAATAGTCAATGCGCCAGCCCACATTTCGCGAGCGGGCGCCGGCCATCGGACTCCACCAGGTGTAATGCCCGCCGCCCTTTTCGAACTCGCGGAAGGTGTCCACGAACCCGGCCTTGACCAACGCGCTGAACCCGGCGCGTTCCTCCGGTGTGAAGCCGTGGTTCTGGACGTTGGCTTTCGGGTTCGCAAGATCGATCTCCGTGTGCGCGACGTTCAGATCACCGCAGAAAACCACGGGCTTCTTCTTCTCCAGTTTTTTTAGATGGCGCAGAAAATCCCCGTCCCATCGCTGGCGATATGTCAGCCGCGAAAGATCGCGCTTGGAGTTCGGGACATAGACGTTCACGAGAAAGAAATCTGCGAACTCGGCCGTGAGCACCCGGCCTTCGTTGTCGTGCTCGGTAATGCCGATGTGAGGCGCGACATTTTGCGGACGGATTCCGGTGAAGATTGCCGTTCCGGAATAACCCTTCTTCGCTGCGCAATTCCAGAATGTCGTGTATGTTGCCGGCCAGAGTTGCTCCACGTCGTCGGGCATGCATTTGGTCTCCTGAAGACAGAGCACGTCGGGCTTCTCCGTTTCGAGAAACTCCAGAAAATTTTTCCGCAGCACGGCGCGCAGGCCGTTCACGTTCCATGAAATCAGTTTCACGCCGCCAAGCTTAGCAGCCGCGGTTCGCGAGGAAAGCTGGATTCCTTTCGTGGACTCCAGTATGAAAGCCGCGTGTCAATGCTCGCCAACAAAGTCCTCGTCGTTATCGGCGGAACCACGGGCATCGGTTTGTCGGCGGCGAAAGCGTTTGTCGCTGCGGGCGCAAAAGTGGTGGTGGTGGGCCGCAACAGGGCCAATGTCCGGGCGGCGCAAAAGTCACTGGGCAAGCCGGCCAGGGCGCTCCCCGGTGACGCAACGAATCCAAAAACGGCCGCAAAGGCAATTCAGATCGCGCTCAAAACGTTCGGAGATTTTCACGGACTCTATCACGTCGCGGGCGGCAGCGGGCGGAAGAAAGGCGACGGACCGCTCCACGAAATCACGGACGCCGGCTGGGAATACACGTTGAACCTGAACTTGACCTCGCTGTTTCACTCGAACCGCGCGGCGGTGACACAGTTTCTCCGGCAAAAAACCGGCGGCAGCATCCTGAACATGAGTTCCGTCCTCGGCTTCTCGCCGTCGCCGCGGTTCTTCGCCACACACGCTTACGCCGCGACCAAGGCCGCTGCCATCGGTCTGACAAAGTCGGCGGCGGCGTTCTACGCGCGGGACAACATCCGTTTCAACGTCATCGCCCCGGCGCTCGTGGCCACGCCGATGTCCGGCCGCGCGCAGAACAACAGGAGGATTTTGGATTTTGTCGCCACAAAACAACCTCTGGACGGCGGACGCATCGGACGGCCCGAGGATCTGGACGCGGCGGCGGTTTATCTCATGTCGGACGAATCGAAGTTCGTCACCGGTCAGGTACTCGCCGTGGACGGCGGCTGGTGCGTAAGCGAAGGACAGACCGGCGATTGAAGTTTCGAGTTTTGATTTCAATTCGCGAGGCAGCCCAACTTGAAACATGAAATCTGAAGCTTACTCGTTGGGCATTGACCTGGGTGGTTCGAGCATCAAAACAATCGCCGTGACGCCACAGGGTGAAACGTTGTCCCGCCACAACACCGATTTCGATCCAGCCAAATCGATGGAGTGGGCGGAAAAGATACGCTCGCTCGCCGGCGAAATTCAGAGAGAACGCGGAACGCCAGCCGATGGCATCGGCCTTTCGGCGCCGGGCCTGGCGGCGGCGGACGGGCGTTCCATTGCCTGCATGCCGGAGCGTTTGCAAGGACTGGAAGGCCTCGACTGGACGAAGTTTCTCGGCGCGGCACGGACCATTCCGGTCTTGAACGACGCACACGCGGCATTGCTGGGCGAGGCCTGGGTCGGCGCGGCGCGCGGTTTCCGGAACGTCATCATGCTCACGCTGGGCACCGGTGTCGGGGGCGCGGCGATCGTGGATGGCCGGCTGCTTCGCGGCCACATCGGTCGCGGCGGTCATCTGGGCCATTCATCGCTCGACCCCGACGGTCCGCCGGATTGCGCCGGCGCGCCGGGCAGCATCGAAGTCGCCATCGGCAATTGCACGATTCAACAGCGCTCACGCGGCCGGTTTCAATCCACGCACGATCTGATCACGGCGCACCTGAACGGCGACGCCGACGCCACCGCAATCTGGCTGAAGTCGGTGAAGGCCCTGGCGGCCGCCGTTTGCTCGTTCATCAACATTCTCGACCCGGAGGCGGTCATCATCGGAGGCGGCATCGCGCGCGCGGGAAAGGTCCTGTTCGAGCCACTGGAAAAATTTCTCGATCCGATGGAGTGGCGGCCGGGCGGCCACCGCGCGAAAATCCTGCCGGCGCAACTCGGCGAGTTCGCGGGGGCGTTCGGAGCGGCGGCCAATGCGTTGAAACCGGGGTCCTGATTTTCTCCGGCACCTCCG
>DATNDF010000275.1 GCA_035607015.1 Candidatus Angelobacter sp.
TACGAGGAGGGCGGACAATTGACCGAGCAGGTGCGCCGCAAGCCATACTCGGTCGTGTTGTTTGACGAAGTGGAAAAGGCGCATCCCGACGTAATGAACATGCTGTTGCAGATTCTGGAGGAGGGGAAACTGACCGACAGCGTTGGCCGGGTGGTGGATTTTCGCAACACGATCGTGTTGCTGACCTCCAACGTTGGCGCGGAAACCATCCGCAAACAGACCACCATCGGCTTTACGGCGGCCAGTGAGGAGAACAGCTACGAGAGGATGAAGGAAAAGATTCTGGATGAGGCCAAGAAGGCGTTTCGCCCGGAGTTCCTGAACCGGCTGGACGATGTGATTGTGTTCCGCGCGCTCAACAGGCCGGATTTGATCCAGATTCTTGACCTCGAAGTGAAGAAAGTCATGGAGCGGTTGAAGGGAAAGAAAATCCAGTTGCAGCTCGACGACAAGGCGAACGATTTGCTGGTCGAGAAAGGCTACGACCCGATTTACGGCGCGCGCCCGATGCGCCGCGCGGTCGAGCGCTATCTTGAAGACCCATTGGCGGAGGAAATCCTCAAAGGCCATCTGCACGAGAACGACCCGATCCACGTCACCGTCGAAGGCGACAAGCTGGTTTTCAAACAAACCGCCGCCGCGGAAGGCGCGCTTTCGAGCTAATTCTGTCCCGATTTCATTGCAACGTCGCCGGTTCGCGGCGACGTTTTTGTTTCATAGGGCTGGCCAAGGAGGCGCGCGGTTGTTAAAACACGAATTGCATGACCGGTTTTGTGGGCAATCGGGTTTTGGCCTGGCTGGAAGGCTTGGGGCGCATTGCCCTGCTTGGAGCGGAAGCCTTACGGTCCCTGTTTTCGCGCCACGCGGACTGGCGCGGCCTGACTTATCAGCTTTACTTCGTCGGGGTCAAATCCCAATCCGTTGTCCTGGTGACCGGTGCATTCACCGGGATGGTGCTGTGCGCGCAAACTTATTTTCAGTTTCACAAGGTGAAAATGGACACGGCGACGCTCGCGGTCGTCAGCGTCGCGATGGGCAGTGAACTGGGGCCGGTGCTGACGGCGCTCATGGTGGCAGGCCGTGTGGGCGCAGCGATGGCCGCAGAACTGGGTACGATGCGCGTGACGGAGCAGATCGACGCGTTGCGGACCCTGGCGACGCATCCCGTGGATTACCTTGTGGTGCCCCGGCTTTCGGCGACAATTATCGCGCTGCCGTTGCTGACGGCGGAGTCTATCGCCGTCGGCATCTGCGCAGCCTATCTCGTGGGTACAGCGTTGCTCGGGATTGACCAGGCGTATGCCTGGCACAACATGCTCAAATACACACAGCCCCAGCACATCCTGATGGGCACGATCAAGGCGGTCATTTTTGCGGCTGTGCTCGCGTTGATCAGCTGCTACAAGGGAATGAACTGCCGCGAAGGGGCCGAGGGTGTCGGCCGGGCAACGACTGAAGCGGTGGTCTATTCTTCCATCACGATTCTGATCAGCAATTTCTTTCTGACGCTGGTCCTGACCCGGTTGCTGGGGGCGTGATGATCGAGGCCCGGCAGCTGAAGAAAAGTTTCGGGCCTCAGCGAGTCCTGGCCGGCGTGGATTTTCGAGTCGAGAAAGGCGAGTCGGTGGTGATCATTGGGCGCAGCGGCGGCGGCAAAAGCATTTTGTTGAAATGCCTGATCGGGCTGCTCGCTCCGGATGATGGTGAAGTGGTCATTGACGGGGAAAGCATTGGACGGATGAACGAGCGCCAGTTGCTGCGAGTGCGGCAGAAATTCGGCATGTTGTTTCAAGGCGCGGCATTGTTCGACTCAATGACTGTGGCCGAAAACGTGGCCTTCGTGCTGAGGCGGGAAGGTCAATTGACGGAAGGCGAGATCGGCAAAAAAGTGGATCAGACATTGGAAATGGTGGATCTGGGCGGAACCCAGGACAAGAAGCCTGCGGAGTTGTCCGGAGGCATGCGCAAACGTGCCGGTCTGGCGCGTGCCATCATTTATCAACCTCAGATCTTGCTCTATGACGAGCCCACCACCGGCCTGGATCCGATCGTTTCCGACAGCATCGACCAGCTGATCGTGCGGGTGCGCGAGCGGCTGGAGGCCACGACGGTGGCGGTCACCCACGACATGCGCAGCGCGCGGCGGATAGGCCAGCGCGTCCTGATGCTACACGAGGGTCGCATTCATTTCGGCGGCGCGCCGGACGAAGTCTTTCAGTCAAAGGATCCGGTTGTGCATCGTTTTGTGAATGGTATTTCCGACGCGAAGGAATCGAGTTTTTGATATGAACCAGAAACGATTGGAATGGAAGGTTGGCGCGTTTGTGGTTGTCTGTCTTGCGGTGCTCTGCCTGCTGGCGTTGAATTTCAGCAAAGGGCTGACGTTTTTCACGACGACGTACACGCTTCGTCTCCGGACAACAAACGTGGGCGGCATCAAAAAGGAAGCCTCGGTTCTGATGGCCGGAGTGCCGGTCGGAAACGTGACCGGCGCTGAGTTGTCGCCCGAGGGCACAAATGTCATCGTGTATTTGAAAATACTCGATCGCTACCGGATTCACGGAGATGCGGTGTTCACGATTGATTCGATGGGGTTTCTGGGCGATCAGTATGTCGCCATAATACCCGGCAGAAACGAGAAACCTGTTTTGAAGGACGGCGACGAGGTCATCTGCCGTGAGCCGTTCAACTTCCAGGAAGTGGCCCGGTCGGCGCTGGGGTTTATTCAGAGGATCGATGACACGGCAAAAAAACTGGACAGCGCGCTAACCCGGGTGGAGCAGCGCGTTCTGAACGAGGAAACACTGACCAACCTGTCCGCGACGATCGGGAATTTCCGCCTCGTTTCAGAACGGGCGCTGGCAACGGTGGACAACATTGACCACCTGATGCAATCGAACGGTCCGCCCGTGAGCGTGACCACCAGCAATCTTGCGTTGTTTTCGCGTCAGCTCAACGAACTGGCGACGAACCTGCAGGATGTACTGACAACCAACAAGGTGGACTTGGCGGGAGCGGTAAAAAACATTGAATCATCCAGCGAGATGATGAAGAGTCTGCTGTCAGACCTGCAGGCTGGAAAAGGGCTGGCGGGAAGTCTGTTGAAAGACGAGCATTTGTCGGTCGGCGTATCGCAGTTGGTCAGCAATCTGACCATGTTGAGCAGCAATCTGAACCGCCATGGTCTGTTGTGGAAACCGAGAACCACCGACGTGAAAACACCATCATCGCTTTATCCGGGTCGCGATCCGCGCCGGTAGCATCATGTCCCTCTGGATCCTTCGCATTTTTTTTCTCGGTCTCTGCACTCTGGGTGGCTACGCCGTCAGCCAGGTGCGGCCGGAGCTGATTAATGACGGTCTCTGGGGCGGCGTCGCCGGTTTCGGTTTTGGCGGTCTGTTGATCGCGATCGACGAGATGGTAAAGGGGTTTTCTCTCCGCGCCTTCTCCGCCGCATCGTTCGGCCTCCTGCTGGGCACGTTGATCGCTCTGTTGATCGACAAATCCGGCCTGTTCGTTTATGTGGAGGACAAGCCGGTGCGCTGGCTGGTTCGACTCTGCATCTTTCTCGGCTTCGGTTACATCGGCATGATTCTGGCCATGCGCAGCAACAAGGAGGATTTCTACCTGATCATCCCGTTCGTGCGTTTCGCTTCACAAAGCAAACCCGAGAGTCTGCTGGTGCTCGACACCAGCGTCATCATCGACGGCCGCATCGCCGAACTTGTCGAAGGAGGATTTCTCGAAGGGACGATCGTGGTGCCGCGGTTTGTGCTGAAGGAATTGCAGCTGGTGGCAGATTCTGCCGACCCTGTTCGCCGCGCCCGAGGCCGTCGCGGTCTCGAAATGCTCAGCCGCATCCAGCGCAGCACACGCAACGAGGTGAAGATTCACGAAGTTGATTTTCCCGAGGAAAGCGGTGTGGATGCCAAGCTGGTTCGGTTGACACGCGCGCTTTCGGCCAAATTATTCACTAATGATTACAACCTCGGCAAAATCGCCGAGCTTCAGTCCGTTTCGCACATCAATATTCATGAGCTGGCCCGGGCCATGAAACCGGCGATTCTTCCCGGTGAGTCCTTCAACCTGAAAATCGTTCGGGAAGGCAAGGACAAGGCCCAGGGTGTCGGTTATCTGAACGATGGCACCATGGTGGTGGTCAACAATGCCCACGGTTTCATTGGTCAGCAAATCGATGTTCAAGTGCAAAGCCTCGTGCAGACCGGCGCGGGAGTGCTTGTCTTCGCGGACGTTAAAACTCCTGTGACTGCCTGATCCTGCGGCAAACCGAATTCATCGTCTGTCATGCAATTGGTGACTGTTTTCCGGAGTTTCAACCCCGCCGAGGCGCAATTGATCCGCTCGCGTCTGGACGCCGCGGGCATCCCCGCTGAAGTCGTGAACGAACTCGCAGCGTTAAGCCTTGACGGCTACTCAATGGCCGCGGGCGGCATCCGCGTGCAGGTGCCGGACAACTACGCCGCGGAGGCCACGGCGTTGATTGAGTCGGCCAACGAGCCCACCGATGAATCCGCGACAGAATAAGGCGCTTTTTCGGCTGCGGCGCGCCCTGTCCGACGGTGAACTGCGGTTCGACCAGGGTGTGCTGCAGGCTCATTCCGGCGACAAATGGTTCGCCAGTCGTCTGCCCGACGCGGTTGCCTTGCCAAGGAGCACACATTCGGTGGCCACGGTGCTTCGTTTTGCGCATCGTCACGGTGTACCGGTGACGGCGCGCGGCGCCGGCTACGGCTACGTGGGTGGATGCGTCCCTTCGCGGGGCGGGATTGCGCTTTCGCTGGCTCAAATGAATCGCATCAAGGAAATCAATCCACTCGATTTCGTGGCGATTGCCC
>DATNDF010000276.1 GCA_035607015.1 Candidatus Angelobacter sp.
GCCGGACCTCGCCACATTTCTGGCGGTGATCGAGCGCGCGGAGGTTTTCATCTCGGGCGACACGGGGCCGCTGCATTTTGCGGCGGGCCTTGGCGTGCCGGTGATCGCGCTGTTCGGCCCGACTTCCGCCGTCCAATGGTCGCCCGTTGGCGGGCGGCACCAGATCCTCTCCGGCGGGCAGTGCCACTGCGACGGGCGCGCGGATGATTGTCAGAGCGCCGGTCATTGCCTCGCCGCGATCACGCCGGAACAGGTGTTGGAACGGTTGAGGAGGTTTTTTCCACCGGAACGCAGTCCGTAGGAGGAACTGTCAACAACTTGTCGCCGCTCTGGCTTGCGCGTGGTTCACTGCGGACGCTAGATTCTGCGCATGGCGCATGCGGACTTTGTCCATCTCCATCTCCACACCGAGTATTCGCTGCTCGACGGCGCCTGCCGACTGGACCGGCTGATGGACCGCGCGCATGAACTCAAGTTTCCCGCGCTGGCGATCACCGACCATGGTGTGCTCTATGGCGCGATTGATTTTTACCAGGCCGCGCGCAACAAGGGCATCAAGCCGATCCTCGGCTGCGAGGTTTACGTCGCTCCAGGCAGCCGCCTCGAGAAAAGGACCACCAGCGGCGGCCGGGATGTTTACCATCATCTCGTGCTGCTGGCCAGGGATGAGGTCGGATACAGGAACCTCATCCGGCTGGTCACGGCGGCGCACCTCGAGGGCCATTACTACAAACCGCGAATCGACAAGGAGATTCTGGCCGCCAACAAAGAGGGTCTCATTGCTCTCTCTGGCTGTCTTGCCAGCGAAATTCCGGAATTGATTCAAAAGGACCAGACGGACAGGGCGCGGGCGGCAGTGGACTGGTTCAAACAAACGCTGGGTCCTGAGAACTTCTACCTCGAACTTCAAAACCACGGCATCCCGGAACAGGCGAAGGTGAACCGCCATTTGATTCCCTGGGCAAAGGAATTCGGCCTGAAGCTCGTGGCGACGAATGATGTTCACTATGTCGCCCGGGAACACTGGCAGGCGCACGATTGTCTGATCTGTATCGGCACGCAAACCCTGCGCGACGACGCCAAACGGATGCGTTATCCGCAGGCTCAGTTCTACGTGCGGTCCGCAGAGGAAATGAAGGCGCTGTTCAGCGAAGTGCCCGACGCGGTGAAGAACACGCTGGAAGTCGCGGAAAAGTGCAACGTCGAAATCGAGTTTGGCCGGCTGCACTACCCGGTGTTCCATCCGCAGGAGCATTTCACGCGCGAAGGTTACCTGCGCCAATGGCTGGCGGAAGGGTTGCACAGGCGTTACGGCCTTCGTGTGCGCGCGGAAGAGAACGAGTTCATCGTTGAAAGAGTCGAGGACCCGCATCGTTTGCCGACGTACCACCCGGAGGATGACGCGTCGATGGCGACGGCGGATTCTGGACCGCGACAAGGTGCCGCCCTTGAAGCCGACCCCAGGGTCACCGCTGCCGTCCGGGCTGTCATGGACCGGCTCCAGTTGGAACTCGCGGTCATCGAGAAGACGGGATTCATCAGCTATTTTTTGATCGTCGCGGACTTCGTGCGTTACGGCCGCAGCAAGGGCATTTCCTGCGTGGCGAGAGGTTCGGCGGCCGGTTCCCTCGTCACCTACTTGCTCGAGATCGCAAACGTCGATCCCATCCGTTACGGCCTGCTGTTCGAGCGATTCCTGAACCCCGAACGTGTCAATCCACCCGACATCGACATTGATTTCGCGGACGACCGGCGCGCGGACGTCATCGATTATGTCCGCCAGAAATACGGACGGGAGGCCGTTGCGCAAATCATCACCTTCGGAACCATGGGCGCGAAATCGGTCGTTCGCGACGTGGGCCGCGTGATGGGCCTGAGCTACGGCGAGTGCGACCGGCTCGCCAGGATGATTCCGTTCGATTTGAAGATGGATTTGACGAAGGCCCTCAAACAATCACCGGAACTCAAGCGGGCATACGACACGGAGGAAGTCACCCGCGAGTTGATTGATACGGCGTTCGTACTGGAGGACCTGACACGCAATGCCAGCGTGCACGCCGCGGGCGTGGTCATCGGCGACCAGCCGCTCGTCAATCTTCTCCCCCTCAAGGCGGACGAGGACGGCACCATCGTCACCCAGTACGCGATGGGCCCGGTCGGCGATCTCGGCCTTTTGAAGATGGATTTTCTCGGTCTGAAGACATTGACGGTCATCCGTAACACCTGTGAAATGGTCAGGCGAACGAAGGGCGTGGAGGTTCCGATCGACCACCTGCCGCTGGACGATGCGAGAACCTACGACCTGCTGAACAAGGCGAACACCCTCGGAATTTTTCAATTGGAATCCGGAGGAATGCGTGATCTGTGCCGGAAATTCCAGATTGGTTCGATCGAGCACATCACGGCGCTGGTGGCCCTCTACCGCCCCGGCCCGATGGATCTCATTCCCGAATTCATCAAGCGCCGTCATGGCGAGGTAAAAATCGAATACGAGCATCCCCTGCTTGAGCCGATCGCGCGCGAGACCTACGGAATTCTGATTTACCAGGAGCAGGTGATGCAGGCGGCGCAGGTGCTGGCGGGCTACACGCTGGGGGGCGCGGATTTGTTGCGGCGCGCCATGGGCAAGAAGAAACCCGAGGAAATGGCCAAGCAGCGCGCCATTTTTGTCAAGGGATGCCGGGAAAAGAATAACATTCCCGAAAGCAAGGCGAACCAGGTTTTTGATTTGCTCGAAAAATTCGCCGGCTACGGCTTTAACAAATCGCACGCCGCGGCGTACGCGATCGTCGCCTATCAAACGGCCTATCTGAAGGCCAACCACCCCGTGGAATTCTTTTCCGCCATGATGACGAACGACATGGCCGATACCGCGAAGCTCAGCCAGTACATTGACGAAGCGCGCGTGATGGGGATCGAGGTCCTGCCGCCGGACGTGAATGAGAGTCAGGTGCATTTCGCTCCCAG
>DATNDF010000277.1 GCA_035607015.1 Candidatus Angelobacter sp.
GACAACCTGCCCGCGTTCGTCGTTCTCACCAGCGGGGGCGGGGGCCAGCCGCTGCAAACCCGCTACTGGGGCAACGGTTTTCTGCCCGGAAATCACCAGGGGGTGTTGTTTCGCAGCCAGGGTGATCCCGTGCTCTACGTGTCGAACCCGCCCGGCCTGAGCCAGACGGCCCGCCGCCAGCTTATCGACGCGATGCAGGAGTTGAACCGCAAACAACTCGGCGCACTCGGCGACCCGGCCATTGCCACGCACATCGAGAATTATGAACTCGCCTTTCGCATGCAGACCAGCGTGCCGGAGTTGATGGACATCGCCAAAGAACCGAAGGAGATTCTCGAACTTTACGGCGCGGAACCCGGCAAGTCATCCTACGCCAACAACTGCCTCCTTGCCCGCCGTCTCGCCGAGCGCGGCGTCCGCTTCATCCAGCTTTGCCATCGTGACTGGGACCATCACGGCGGACTGCCCGAGGGCATCAAAACCCAGGCGAAGAACACGGATCGGGCCAGCGCCGCGCTGATCAAGGACCTCAAAGCCCGCGGGCTGCTCGAAGACACGCTCGTGATCTGGGGCGGAGAATTCGGGCGCACGGCCTATTCGCAGGGCGAGATCAGGAAGGACAACTTCGGTCGTGATCATCATCCGCGCTGCTTTACAATCTGGATGGCCGGCGGCGGCATCAAACCCGGACTCGTGCTCGGCGCCACGGACGACTTCGGCTACAACGTCGTGGAAGATCCGGTGAACGTGCATGACTTTCATGCGACCCTGCTGCACCTGCTGGGCATCGACCACAAGCAACTGACGTATCGGTTCGAGGGCCGCGACTACCGGCTCACCGACGTCTCCGGCGAAATCGTGGAGAAGCTGCTGGCCTGACGCCCCGGCGCGAAGGACGGCTTTCGTTCACTCCACTTCCTGCGAGACGATCAGGAGAACGTCCTTCTCGCGCCTTTGCAACAGATCGCCAAGGCCGCGCAGGCTGAGCCAGTAAAGGAAGGCCACCCCCGCCGCCAGCGCCAGCGAAGCAAGGACATTGGCCACTGCGTCGGGCAGCCATCCGAAGGTGGCCGACAGGAGGCCCAGCAATGGAGGTATGAAAACGGGAATCATCGCAACCGGGAACAACAGATGGGAAAAGAGAATCATCAGGGTCGTTTTGCCGGAGGCCTTGGTGGGTTTCAATGACCCGGCGGAAATCCGGTAGGGCACCACGATGGAAAGAAAATTGCCGACCGCGCTCAAAATCAGGAACGCCGCCAGAAGTTGCAGGGCGGACGCCAGGCCCACGAGCCACGGGAGGTGCGCGACGGCGGTGAGGACCACCAGAAAAACCGAGCCGAACGCGAACACAACGGGAGCCAGCGCGAGGTTTTTCGCCAGCAGCGTGTGACTCCGTTGGACCGGCAAAAGGACCAGTGCGCGAAAGCCGTCGCGATCGAATCCGAATTGATTGAACATAAGCTGGAGCAGCCCGAGAAGAGAGAACGCGATTGCGCCGGTGCCGATGAACGGCGTCGCGAGGTTGCCCGGCGCGTGCCCTCCGCGCGAGAAGAAGATCATCGGCAACACGACGATGCCGACCAGATTGCTGACCAGGGACATTTTTATTTCGGGCGCGCGCGTCAGCGAGCGAAAGAAGACGAGGGCCAGTGCGGCGGCCTCTTCCGGAACAGCAGGCAGTCGCCGTTCGAGGAGACTCAATCCCTGCGCGCGCGCAGCCTTCGCGCCGCCGGCTTCGGTTGTTGCGCCGGCCAGTGCAACGGGGCGGCTGGTTGGATCCGGCGCGACGGGCTGTTGACGGGCATGAGCCGCTCCGCGTCGCGTTGTCTCCTGTCCTCGATAAAACCGCACGGTTGATCGGTACGCGCGGGCCAGCCCCGCGCCGCCGATCGCCATTGCCGCGAGCGAACCCCACACCGCCGGCCAGGCGTTTCCCCGGGCCAGACCCATCGCGCCATTGCCGACCCACAACGGCGGCAGGTAGGTGTGGGCCGCCATGAAATTCTCCGGCGCTTTCAATCCGGACCGCTCCTGGGCCGGCGCAGGAGCGCCCGACGCCGCCTGCGATTGATTTCGCCGGTCGCGGTCGTGCCGGTGCAGGACATTGAAATACAGGTTGGGGAGTTGTCCCAAAAAGATTGCCGTCATGGTCACGGTCATGATGACCGTGCGGCGTCGGCGCG
This sequence comes from Candidatus Angelobacter sp., assembly GCA_035607015.1. NCBI lineage: Bacteria > Pseudomonadati > Acidobacteriota > Terriglobia > Candidatus Angelobacter > Candidatus Angelobacter sp. The sequence continues at coordinate 2,187 of DATNDF010000277.1, forward strand.
GATTCACCATCAGGGCGACCAGCCATCCGCGCAGGCAGTACGTCCACGCCGTCACCATGAACACGAAGCCAAGCACCAGCGGAACCAGCAGAATCATCAACCAGCCCCTGGCCCACAACAGTCCCGCGCAAAGGCCCAGCGCGCCCGGAATGAAGACGACCAGGC
>DATNDF010000278.1 GCA_035607015.1 Candidatus Angelobacter sp.
CATCTTTCAACTGTGAATTTAAGCATTGAGCGTCGGGAAACCGCGGCGGAGCGCACGGAGAAGCGACTGCCGCCGCCCGGCCAGCCCGTCATCGTCCGGTGCCTTTGTTTCGAGTGTCTGGCGTATCGAGACGAGACGGGAATATGGAAAGGCCGCTACGACGGCAAAGAGCTGCCGGAAGTTCTGGAATGGGCTCCGGCGTAAAGCGCCCCGTTCGACCGTGGTTGAAACGGCCCGAACGCCGCTGTCCACCCGCGTGATGCGTGGTTGAACCGCTTTGTCTCGAAGTGGCTTCGCTCATCACGCCGCCAGAATTGTCAGTAATTTCCGATGGCATTCCCGGCTGGTTTCTGGTAGCTGGCATATCATGAACAAGCGCCTCCTTCTCAGCCGCCGCCATTTCCTGAAAACTTCCATCGCGTCACTGACGACGCTGACCATCGTTCCCCGGCATGTCCTGGGCGGCCCGGGTTTCACTCCGCCGAGCGAAGTCCTGACGCGCGCGGTCATTGGCACGGGCGGCATGGGCATGGGTCACGTCAAGTCGATCAACACGGTCTGCAAGCTGCTCGCCGTTTGCGATGTGGACGAACACCATCTCCAGGCCGCGCTCAAAGCCGGTGGCGCCGACGTGAAGGGCTACAAGGATTTTCGCGAGGTTCTTGCCCGCAAGGACATCGATATCGTGCACATCCCGACGCCGCCGCACTGGCACGCGTTGATCTCCATCGCCGCTGCAAAAGCCGGCAAGGATATCTGGTGCGAAAAGCCGATGAGCCGGACCATTGCCGAGGGTGAAGCCGTGAAGGCCGCGATCGCGAAATACCAGCGGATTTTCCGCCTCAATACCTGGTTCCGGTTCGAGGGCGTTTTCTATGGCATGGGGATTCCCGTCAAACCGATCAAAAAGGCCGTGCAGGGCGGGCTCCTGGGCTGGCCACTGAAGGTCACCGTCGGCGGGCCCACCGGTTTTGATTGGAAACAGAATCAGTGGTGCGGCCGCACCGACCTTGTTCCACAACCCGTGCCGCCCGAGCTTGATTACGATTTCTGGCTGGGGCCCGCCCCAAAAAAGCCTTACCACCCGCACCGCGTTCACCAGACCTTCCGCGGTTATTGGGACTATGACGGCGGCGGCCTCGGCGACATGGGCCAGCATTACCTTGATCCGGTCCAATACATTCTCGGCAAGGACGACGAAAGTCCGGTCCGGATCGAAGCGGATACCGGTCCGCAGGACGCGGATGCCGTCCTTCCCTGGCGCCGGATTTCAATGAAGTACGCCGACGGCTGCGAAATCATCCTCGACGGAGAAAACAAAGACACCACTGCGGCGTTCATCGCGGGCCCGAAAGGCAAACTCTCGAAGGACTTCGAGTCCGATGTTCCCGACCTCGCGCAAAAGGTCAAGGCACTGCCCGACCCCGAGCCGCAGCTCACGGATTTCGTCCAGGCGGTTAAGACGAGGAAGAAATTCGCGCTGAACGAAATCAACGGACACCGCTCCTGCACATTGATCAATCTGGCGAAAATCGCCGTGGAAACCGGCCGGCCGCTTCGCTTCGACCCGGCCACGCAACGGTTCATCGACGATCCCGGAGCCAATGCCTACGTCCAGCAGCCGATGCGTTCCCCGTGGAAGATCGAAGTCTGAGGCGCCGTCTGGTTCCACGGGCTTTTGATTGGGAAAAAATCTGATCGCCGGCATCAGGACGCAAGGGGTCATTCCTTCCGGCGAAGAATGATGCTGGGGCATCCTTCTGATAAGGTCCCTGCACCATCTCTCATAGGATGGCCTCGCTTCTCGCGCACGCGAGGTTCGCGTTTTCCGAACGGGGAACAGAACGGCGCCGGCTTGACATCCACTCCGGTTTTTCGCCTGCTTTCACCATGCGCCACGAACCGAATCTGACAAGCGGCAGCCGGGCTGTTCAAATCGGACTGTTGCTTCTTTTGGCAGCGGCATCGTTCGGGAAGACCCTCGCCGCGGCGGACCGCCGCCCGCTGGAATTCGATGATCTCATGCGCGCGCGGCGTCTCAGCGACCCACAAATCTCACCCGACGGCAAAACGGTCGCTTACCTCAGCACGACCGCCAACAAGGAAGAAAACAGAACCGACAGCGACATCTGGCTCGTGCCCCTCGCGGGAGGCGAACCCCGACAATTGACCGCCAGTCCCAAACACGATCGGCATCCGCGCTGGTCGCCGGACGGAAAGTGGATCGTGTTTGAATCGAATCGGAGCGGCACCTTTCAGATCTACGTGATTGCGTCGGATGGCGGCGAAGCCCGGCAGATCACGACAATTTCCACCGAGGCGACGCAGCCCGTCTGGTCACCCGATGGCCGGCACATCGCGTTCGTGTCCGCGGTTTTCCCCGAGTTTTCCGGAAAGCCGTTCAGGGAGAGCGACGAATTGAACAGGAAGAAACTCGACGGACGCGAAAAGAGCAAGGTCAAGGCGCGCGTCATCACACGCCTGCTCTACCGGCATTGGGACAGTTGGGTGGATGACAAACGTCAGCACCTTTTCGTCGTGCCTGTGAAAAACGGCGCCGCCGCGGGCGATCCTCGCGATCTCACGCCCGGCGATCGCGACGCGATTCCCACCTCGAGCACGTTTTCCGCCGGCGACGACTTCGCCTTTTCTCCCGACGGGAAGAAACTTGCCTACACGGCCACGCCGACGCCGGCGCGCGAGGAAGCGTGGCTCACGAATCACGACATATACGAAACGGACGTGGAAACCGGCGAGCGCCGCCAGATCACGACCAATCCCGCGGCCGACGCCTTCCCTCGCTACTCGCCCGATGGGAAATGGATCGCCTATCGCGCGCAGTCCCGGCCCGGCTTTGAGTCGGATCGCTGGCAACTGATGCTCTACGACCGCGCGAACGGAAAGACCCTCCGTCTGACGCCGGATTTTGATTCGTGGGTGGAGGCGTTCACGTGGGCGCCCGACAGCCGGACGATTTACTTCGAGGCGGAGGAGAAGGCCACCAAACCGCTGTGGTCGGTGACCATTGCCGGCAACGACGTGCGCAGGGTCGTGGACAAGGCCGATAACGGCGAAACGGTGGTGTCGCCCGATGGCAACACGCTGGTGTTCACCCGGCAGACGCTGTCGCGACCGGCGGAAATTTATGGCGCAAATCCTGACGGCGGCGGCCTCCAGCCGATCACCCGCGCCAACGACGCATTGTTCGCGGGCATCTCGATGGCCGAGCCGGAGCCCGTTTCATACACCGGAGCGGGCGGCGCGCAGATTCAGATGTGGATCGTGAAGCCGCCGGGATTTGATTCAGCCAAAAAATATCCGCTCGTCTTCTGGGTCCACGGCGGGCCGCAGGGCGCGTTCATGGACGCGTGGTCGTATCGTTGGAACGCGCAACTCTGGGCCGCGCAAGGTTACGTGCTGGCGATGCCGAATCCGCGCGGGAGCACCGGCTTCGGACAGAAGTTTGTGGACGAAATCAGTCGCGACTGGGGCGGCAAGGTTTTCGCCGACCTGATGGCCGGATTAAGCTACATGGAACATCAACCCTATGTGGACGCGAAACGGATGGCCGCGGCGGGGGCATCGTATGGCGGTTACATGATGAACTGGTTCGAAGGCCATACGGACAAGTTCAAAACGATCGTCACTCACGACGGGGTCTTCGACTTCCAGACGATGTACGGCACCACGGACGAGTTGTGGTTCGACGAATGGGAACATGGCATTCCGTGGGAGACGCCCGATTCCGATAAGTTCTCGCCGGATCGTTTCGCCGCGAATTTCAAGACGCCGAATTTGATCATCCACAACGAACTGGACTTCCGCGTGCCGGTCGGCCAGGGCATGAGTCTCTTCACGACTCTCCAGCGCAAGGGCATCCCGTCGAAGCTCCTTTATTTTCCTGACGAAGGCCACTGGGTACTCAAGCCGCAAAACAGCGAGCTCTGGCACAAAACAATCTTCGAGTGGCTCGCAGAATATCTGAAGCCGTAGCCGAGCCGGCAACTCGCTCAAGCAAACGACCCAATCGCTTTTGCGAAGAATCAGTCCGGAAACAGGCCCAACTGCTCGGCCCCGGGCTTGATCCGCGCCTTCAACTCCGTCCTGCTCGACTCCAGAAGCCCGCGCTCGATGGCGGCGACGAACGGAGAAACGTTCTGCGAGCGGATCTGGCCGCGCCACAGACGCTTCTTCGCGTGCGAAAGGAACAACCGCTCACGAGCGCGTGTCATGCCGACGAAAAAGAGGCGGCGCTCCTCGGCATCGTTCGCATCCCCGTCCGAACCAAACCGAAATGGCAGCAAACCGTCTTCACAACCTGCGATGAAAACGACCGCGAATTCGAGCCCCTTGCTGGCGTGCAGTGTGAGGAGCGAAACGCAATCCGCCCGCGCGTCCCACAGATCGGCGTTGGAGAGCAATGCCAATTCGGACTCGAAGCTCACAAAATCATTGCCGCAGCCGGCGGCAAGGGGTTCGAGCGTCGCAAGAATTTGAAGCCGCATGGTTGCTTCGACCGTTCCATTCGCCATCTCATCGCCCGGTTTCTCGTGGATCTCATTTGTGTCGGGCGAGGACGCTGAGCACCGGGATCCGGACGCGCACGTCAGCATTTCAACGGCCGTCTTCAAGCGGTTCCGCACCGACTCGTCCACCGAGACCCTGCGCGCCGCCTCGATCATCGCGCGCACCATCGGGTGCTCGATCAGCGGCCCGTGTGAGTGGCGTCGGAACGGGATGCCGGAGCGCGCCAGGGCTTCGAGAAGCAGTTCAACCTGCGCGCCGGTCCGGTAGAGCACGGCAAAGTCGCGGAACGAAAAATCACTCCGCGCCTCGCCGCCTTCCACCCGCCTGCTGTCCAGGCTGAAGAACCCGTGGCCGCCGACGAGTTTTTCGATCGTGCGAACGATGAACTCGGCTTCGGCCCTGTCTGTCGGCGATTCTTGGATCGTGATTTTGGCGGCGCTCTCATGCAGCGATTCGAGGACACGGCCTCCGACCAGGGAGACAGGTGCGATGGCTTGCAGCGCGCCCTCGACAATGGCGCGACCCGAGCGGTAGTTGCGACGAAGCACGATGGTGCGCGCGGCCGGATAGTCCGTGGCGAACTGTCGGAAAAAGAGCGGCTCACCGCCGCGGAAACCGTAGATCGATTGGTCGGGGTCGCCAATGACACAAAGGTTGCCGTCGGGCGGTGCCAGCAAACGCACGAGCCGGTATTGTCGCGCGTCGATGTCTTGAAACTCATCGACCGAGACGTTGCGAAAGCGATTGCGATAATGGGCCAAAACGTCGGGGCGCCGGTCGAAAATCCGCGTTGAAACCGCGATGAGATCGTCAAAATCGAGCCAGGCGCATTCGAGCATGGCATGTTCGTAAGCGGCGAGAACAAGGCGGTCCTCGTCGGCGGGACCCGGCGCACCGTCGTCCGCAGGTGTTGCCTCAGGCAAGGCAGCGGCTTCGACCCTTTTCAGTTCAGAGATTCGTTTCAGCCAGCGCCCGGCCTCCCGATCGGACAACAGCAGCTTCTCGCAAAGCAGCGCCCGGCGCTCCGATTCGCCCGCGACCCGGAAGTTTTCCGGCAGTCCGATCCGACGGCCATGCTCGCGCAGGATCAGATGTCCAAGGCCGTGGAAGGTCGTGACCAACACCCGGTCCGCTGCCGCGGGAATCAGGTTTCGCAGGCGATCGCGCATTTCGTTCGCTGCGCGGTTGGTGAACGTCACGGCGAGGATCTGCTCCGGAATCACGCCGCTGTTTGTGATGAGGTGCGCGATGCGGTGTGTGAGTGTGCGTGTCTTGCCGGTGCCGGGCCCAGCGATGATGAGAAGCTGACCGTCGGTGATACTGGCGGCGGCGCGTTGTTCGGGATCAAGGCCCGCAAGCGGGTCGAAGTTCAAAGGGAGCGGTGGTGCGGTTTCGCCGAAAACAAGATTAAGCGGACCTTCAACATCCCCCGCGCCTTTTCCATGAGTGAACGGAGGAGCCGGTGTCAACGTCGGCCAGGAGAGAGGCGCGTCCAAACTTCGGGCAGGATCCGGAACCTGTTTCTCGTTCTCGGGGAAAGGGTCAGGGTGAGGGGGGCCGCCGCGCGTCTCGGCAGGCTGGCCAACCGGCAGCTCGAACAGCAAACTGACCGCGTTGCCCTGAATCAGCTCATCATCGGTGAACACGCGGATGACGCCGTATTCGCCGTCGTAACCCGCCTCGCGAATGACCCGCCCTTCCCTCATTCGCGCAATGCCCTCGGCCAGCAGGGTTGAGCCGGCCTTGCGCAGTTCGTCCAATGGCGCCTGTTCCAGGATGAAAAGCTCGGGTCCCACCGAACCCACCAGCTTCTCGTAATGGTCTGCGACCTTGCGGCTGCCCGCGCCGGCCCGGTGGATTTCACCGAGAACCTCGGAGAGCGGAACGAGGCTGCGAAAGGGCGACGCCTTTTGCGGCTTTGAACCCCCGCCACGGTCCGCCAGTTCGCCCACACGATGCATCACGCCGACGGTGAGTTCCTTGCCGCACGTGGGGCAAAGGCCCCCCTGCTTTTTCGTTTCTTCCGGATCGAGACGCACGCCGCAGGCGCGATGGCCATCGAGATGGTATTTCCCCTCCTCCGGAAAGAACTCGACGGTGCCGCCGTAGGCGTGGCCCGTTTCGAGGGCGCGCTTGATCGCCCAATAACTCGGTTCACAATCGAACTTGCACGCCTCCCGCCCAATCTTACCCGGCGAATGAGCATCGGAGTTCGACACGAGCGTGTAGCGATCCAGTTGCGAGAGCCGCCAGTTCATGGGCGGATCGGACGAGAGCCCCGTCTCGAGCGCGAAGATGTTTTTCGTCAAATCGCCATAGCATTCCTCGACGGAATCGAAGCCGCTTTTTGACCCGAGCACGGCGAACCACGGCGTCCAGATGTGTGCGGGGATCAGGTAGGCGCCCTCGCCCGCTTCGAGTGTGATTTCGAGCAGGTGGCGCGAGTCCAGTCCGAGGATCGGGCGGCCGTCGGCGTTCAGGTTGCCGATGCGCGCGAGCTTCGCGATGAATCGTTCCGCTGTGGCGAGGTCGGGCACGTAGTGCAGATGGTGAACCTTCCGCGTCCTGTCGCCCTTCTTGTAGATCGTGGATATCTCAACCTCGAGCAGGAAGCGCGCGGGCTGTTGGGCAAACGCGGGAAACCGGCTCGCGCACCAGCGCTCCAGCTCCGGTTTGAGGCGGAACAAACCCGGCTCGGCGGGGACGAGCTTTTCCCGAATCTCATTGAACCACGCAGGATGGGTAAAATCGCCGGTGCCGAGAACCGTCACCCCTTTCTTTGCCGCCCACAGCGCCATGTGTTCGAGGTCGAGGTCTCTGCTGGTCGCCCGCGCATACTTGGAATGAACGTGCAGGTCGGCATAGAACGACATGACAGAGTTCTAGCGGGCAGGGAAGCTGAGTCCACAAAAATGGGTGGATACTTTTACGGATCGGAAATACGTTCGCTCGCGATGTCGCCGGTCACGCATTTGCTCGCGAGCTGGGTTGTTGCCGCCAAGACGACGGACAATGCGCGCGACTGCCGCCTGGTCACGCTCGCCGGAGTTTTGCCGGACCTTGACGGACTGGGTCTGCTGGTGGACATGGCGAATGGCGCGCTGGCCCGGGGAAACGCGCCGTATTACCAGCGCTATCACCATTTTCTTTCACACGGGCTTTTCGGCGCGGCCATCATTACAGCGCTGCTGGCCGCATTCGCCCGGAGGCGCGCGCGTGTGGCGCTGCTTGCGTTCGCTGTTTTCCACCTGCATCTGCTGTGTGATCTCGCCGGCTCGCGCGGGCCGTCACCGGAGGATCTGTGGCCGATCTTTTACTTCGGCCCATTCAGTAAGGACCCGATGTGGATCTGGAAAGGGCAATGGGCGCTCGATGCCTGGCCAAACCGGCTGCTCACGGCCGCGCTGTTCTGCGGGTCGTTGTGGCTGGGAGCGCGTTTGGGCCATTCGGTGGTCGGGTTGTTCAATCGTCGCGCCGACGCAACCTTTGTCGCCGTCCTGCGCGGCTGGCGCGAGGCGGCGGTCCGCAAAATGGTTTCCCAAAACGACCGCGCCGGCTCATAATCGGCCGATGACCACCGCGCCGACAAAACGCCGGGGTCTCGGACACTCAATGAAGAAACAACGCACACGCGAAGTCTATTTACCCATGAAAAAACTGATCGGCCTGCTCATCCTGCTCGTTTCGCTTTGCTCCGACACGTTCGGCGCGCAGACCCTCGCTCTGAACAAAGGCGACCACATTTGTTACCTCGGCAACGCGCTGGCCGACCGGATGCAGCACGACGGCTGGCTGGAGACGCTCATCTACGCAAAGTTTCCCCAACTGGACCTCGTGTTTCGCAACCTCGCCGCCAGCGGCGATGAGGTCGCGACCTGGCATCGCTCGGAAAACTTCGGCTCCCGCGACGAGTGGCTGACGAAAACGAAAGCGGACGTGATTTTTGCCTTCTACGGTTTCAACGAGTCATTCAAAGGTCCGGGTGGTCTCGAAAAATTCAAGAGCGACCTCGACAAGTTTTTGAAAGAGATGAAGGCGAAAAATTTCAGCGGCATGGGCGCGCCTCGCGTCGTGCTGTTCTCGCCGATTGCCAACGAAAAAATCAACGACCCGGACCTGCCCGATCCCGGCCTGAACAATTCGCATCTCGAACTTTACACGACGGCCATGCGCGACGTGGCAAAAGCCAACGAGGTGATGTTCGTGGACCTGTTCTCCGTGTCACAACGATTTTACGCCGGCGCGGCGAAACAGGGCCGTCCGCTCACGTTCAACACCTTTATGCTCACGGAGGCCGGGAACAAGGCGCTCGCGCCGGAAATATTCCGCGCGCTGTTCAATGAACCTTCGCCGGGGGGCGATTTTGAAAAACTCCGCGCCGCCGTGTTGGACAAGTGCAACGAATGGCACGCCCGCTACCGAACGGTGGACGGTTACAATGTTTATGGCGGCCGGTCCAAACTGACCTTCCCGCGAGCGGGCAAGGAAAGCCCCATGATTTCCAACTTCGAAGTGATGCAGGAGGAAATGACGCAACGCGACACGAAGACCGAGAATCGCGACAAGCGCATCTGGGCCGTGGCCCGCGGCGGCGACATGAAAGTGGATGACTCGGTCCTTCCACTCGTCGAAACAATGGAATCGAACAAACAGGACGTGTCGCCTTATTTGAGTGGCGAGGAGGCCATCCAACACATGACGCCGGCCAAGGGGTGCAAGGTGGAACTCTTCGCCAGCGAGGACCGGTTCCCCGAACTGGCCAAACCGGTGCAGATGGCGTTCGACACCAAAGGCCGCTTGTGGGTCGCCGTCTGGCCGAATTATCCCGAACGTACGCCGACCAGCACCAAGGGCGACAGCCTGCTGATCTTCGAAGACACGAACGGAGACGGCAAGGCCGACAAGGTCATTCACTATATCGACGGTTTGAACTGTCCAACCGGTTTTCAATTCTACAAGGACGGCGTGCTCGTCATGCAGGCGCCGGATCTCTGGTTCGTGCGGGACACGAACCACGATGATCACGCCGACTGGAAGGAACGCGTGCTGATGGGCATGGACTCCGCAGACTCGCACCACACGGCCAACTCAATGGTGCTCGATCCGGGCGGTGCGACCTACCTCAGCGACGGCGTTTTTCATCGCACCCAGGTCGAGACCGCGGACGGTCCGGTGCGCAACATGGACGCCTGCATCTATCGTTTCGAGC
>DATNDF010000279.1 GCA_035607015.1 Candidatus Angelobacter sp.
TCCAACCTCTCGACGATGCCTCGGTGGTCCTGACCGTGCGCGCCGTCACGAATGGTTTCTCACAGTCTCCTCTCCCCGCTGACAGGCTTTCGCAGACGAACGCGGGCTGGATTCGCCTTGGCGCGGAGCCGTCTTCGACCGAACCCGGCGTTTATGAAGCGACCTATGTTCCGCGTGAGACCGGGGGTTATCTCGCGGATGCGGCGGTGACCGACGCCGCCGGCATTGAAGTGGGTCGCGCGCAGGCCGGCTGGACCGCAGACCCCGCTGCCGATGAATTTCGTTCGTTGAAGCCCAATCGCTCTTTGCTCGAGACGCTCGCGCGGCAGACGGGCGGTGAAGTCGTCGCGTCCGCCGGACTTGACGCCTTCGCCGCGAATCTGCCGAATCGAAAAGCTCCGATCACCGAAAGCTGGACGGTGCCGTTGTGGCATCGCTCGGCGGTGTTTTTGTTCGCGCTCGCCTGCTTCGTTGCCGAGTGGGGGCTGCGGCGCTCGAAAGGAATGGTGTGAAGGGCCGGCTCCTGCTCGGGTGGTTTCTCGCGGTTTGGACCGCGTTCGGTTCGGATGCGACGAACACGGACGACAGACCAGTCGTAATCGTCGTTGTCGGCGCACCGGGCGAGGAAGAATACGGGAAAAGCTTCGAGAAATGCGCCGGACTTTTGGAGCAGGCGAGTCGTGAAGGCGGGGCGAAATATCACCGCGTCGGGACGACAAATACAAACGCCACGGCGAACGATTCCGACCAGTTGAAGCAGATTCTGGCGGCAGAACCGAAAGAGGGGTCCGGTGAATTGTGGCTCGTGCTGATCGGGCACGGGACATTCGATGGCAAGGAGGCAAAGTTCAACCTGCGCGGGCCCGACCTGTCCGTTGAGGCGCTGGCCGACTGGCTGAAACCATTTCGGCGCCCGCTTGCGGTTATTGACTGTTCGTCGTCGAGCGCGCCGTTCCTGAGCAAGCTTTCGGCGACGAACCGTGTGATTGTCACCGCCACGCGCAGTGGTTACGAACAAAACTACGCGCGCTTTGGAGAGTACCTTTCCGAGGCGATTGCTGATCCACGGGCCGACCTCGACAAGGACGGGCAGACTTCCCTGCTCGAGTCATTCCTCACGGCGTCCCGTCGCGTTGCCGAGTTTTACAACACGGAGGGCCGGCTGGCCACGGAACATGCGCTTCTGGACGATAACGGCGATGGTATGGGCACTCCGGCCGACTGGTTCCGCGGGATCCACGCCGTGAAGAAAGCCAAAGACGGCGCCTCCGCCGATGGTTTCCGAGCCAACCAGTTTCACCTGGTCCGCAGCGCGCAGGAGCGAAAACTGTCGCCGGAAGTTCGCGCACGCCGGGACGAGTTGGAACTGATGATCGCTCGACTCCGTGAAGCGAAAAATGGGATGAAGGAGGCCGACTATTATCAGGAACTGGAAAAGCTGGTCATTGAACTGGCCACGCTTTACGAACCGCGGGCGCCGAAGCCTAGATAGTGCGGCAGGGCCGACTTCGTGAATGGACAGAGAAGGGAGGAACAGCTTAGGATTCGCGAGCCTTCGGGCCCGTAGCTCAGCGGTTAGAGCAGGCGACTCATAATCGCTTGGTCCTCGGTTCAAATCCGAGTGGGCCCACCAGCAAGAAAGACCCTGAAAATAAAGGGGAATCTGGACTTCCGTGATTTGAGGGCGCACCCCTTGAAAAACCCTGCTTGGCCAATTCTTGGCCAATTCTGAAGTGCTCGTTCCTGTCGTGCTCATGCGTTGAGATTTTCGACCACTGACCAGCGATTGCAATTCGATTTGAGCTGCGTATTTCACGAGAGAATGGCGTGGTTGCCGGTATTCAGATAGCGGTCGAGTTCGGTGCGCGGGATTAAGACGCGGCGCAAGCCGGGCAGCTTGCGCAGGACCTTGCGGCGTACGAGACGGCGGACCGTTTCCTCGCAGACACCGAGTTCTGTCGCGCTGCTTTTCACGTCGAGAGTCTGGCATTCGATGGTTGCTGTTGCATTCATATTCGTTGTTTCACGAGGCAACAGGCTACGACCCTTCACGACTCCTTTGGTGTATCTCCCGCACAACCCGACCACGAGAAACAGATTGTACCAGGAATTCAAACAGACTCGATTTGCTTTGCCGTTGCAGGGAGCGGGCCGACTGCGCGGCGGGCTTCGAGGGAGATCAATCCACACCTGAAACTGATCGAGCGAAGTTAAGGCGAGTTCGAACCAAAGTCGTTGGTGCGGCGGGTGGGAGTGTCACCCAGGATCAAACGAGTGCGGCCACCGTCAGCATCTGAAGACATCCCAGGAGAGGCGAGCATGATCCCGACAATTGCGCGCGTTCGCGCCGATGTCGGTACTGGAGGCGGCGACTTGCGCTTACGAAACAGAAGCCAGCCAATTGCGAGAAGGCATGCCCATGCCAACACCATGAACAGATAAACCCCGTTGTCATCAATGAACTCCGAAAGCTCATTCAGCAGTTTTGCGAAATATAGAACCGGGTCTTCCATTTCTTTGGATGTTCGCCATTGCATTTTCGTGGATGAGTTTTGGCGTGTCAAGTTGCCGGCTCGCCACACCCGTTACACAGTCACTCCAGCGCGTCGTTTTTGACGAACGGTCTTTGCGACATTTTGGGTTTCGGAATTCTTCTGCTCGATTGGGTCAGCCGTATCAGCCTCGACCTGGCTTGGAGCCTGGTTCTTGGTGAGGTCCAGCTTTTCTTCAATCTCACTCTGGCGACGGGTCAACTGCTGGTAACGCTCCTCGCGCTCGAAGTGCGCCCCGACTTTGGTTTCCAACTCTTTCGCCCGTTTGGTGGCGACGGCAATGTCGTATTCAAGTTTGGATGCTCGCTCCTCAAATCCTTGGACGTTCGCTTCGAGCGAACGAATCGTGCCTTGTGCCGTGTCCGTCACTCGCGCGGCATAGCTGTTCTTGCCACGCACAATCATTTCGACGGTATTGTTGAAGCTGGGACGAAGGAACAGATCGAAACCGGCAAAACGGCCAACCCGCACGTCGTCGCCGAAGCGGTTTTTGATCTTCTCGGCGCGACGAACAATCAACTCGCCAGCAATGCCCCGGTTGTCGAGCGTCTGCCCGTCGAGTTCGATGCTGAATTTGTCACCCGAAGTGTCCTGCCGTGCGGCGATGTCCTGGCGCAAGTTTGTGAGCCGTCCCGTGAACGCTTCGGCGTCCTCGTGCGAGCGCCGGAGATTGGTGCGAATGCGGTATTGCTCCTCGGCGTGCGCGGAGCGCAGTCGCGTGAGTCGAATCAACTCCGCATCCACCTGGGCCTTCTCAATCACTAGCGGATTACCTGACGCGATGGCCTTTACTTCGGCGTAGGTCAACGCGGCCGAGTCCAAATCCTCAAGACGGCGGATCGTCATGTCGCCGCTCATCACTTGCGCGATGAACTTCGCTTTCGTCTCCAACGTCTGCCACATATAGGCGTCGAATGAGCCTTCGGTGACGTAGCGGTAAATCGAAACGACTTCATTTTTGTTGCCCTGGCGCAGAATCCGCCCTTCACGCTGCTCCACGTCGGCCGGTCGCCACGGGGCGTCGAAATGGTGCAAAGCGATGAGCCGCTCCTGAACATTCGTCCCTGAACCCATTTTCTGCGTGCTGCCAAAAAGGACGCGCACCTTGCCCGCCCGCACATCACGGAATAGTGAAAGTTTCGCAGCATCCGAATCGTAGTCTTGGATAAAGGCGATGTCTCCGCTTGGCACGCCAAGCCGCTCCAACTTCTCCGCCGCATCCCGATAAACTGAGAAGCCTCGATCCTTCGGAGTCGAGAGGTCACAAAAGACAAGCTGCGCTGAACGCTCCGGCTTCGACTCCTGCCAGATGCGGAAAATGTTTTCGACCGCCTGATTGACCTTGCCCTGTGGATCATCTTTCGCGGCTGGCTTCATCAGCCGGAGATCCAAAGCCGCTTTCCTACCCTCTGACGTAATTTTCAGCATGTTGTCCTCGCTCGGATCAACACGATTGGTCTTCAGTCTTTCAGCGCGTTTGGCGAGTTCCTGAACGAACGCCTTCAGCTCGGGCGTTGCGGGTGCGTTGCGGACGGCTGGCTTTTCGCCGTCGAGTTTTGGACGTGGCAGGTTAAGCATCGCGGCGGTTTGCACGTCGGAGGATTGACGGAAAATCTGCATCAACTCCGGCACGTTAATGAACCGTGCAAACCGCGTGTTCAAACGGTAGCCCGCGCCATCAGGAGAAAGCTCCATCGCCGTCACCGGCTCGCCGAAAGTCGCCGCCCACGAATCGAAGTGATGCAGGTTGTGTTTCTTCAAATCGTCCGGTTGCAGGTAGCGCTGCATGGTGAACATCTCGGCCATGCTGTTCGCGATCGGTGTGCCCGTGGCGAAGACGACGCCTCCGCCGCCGTTCAGGGATTGGACGTGCCGCACCTTGAGATACATATCGAAAGCCCGTTCGCTGGCGGTCTGGGGCAGTCCGGCGATGCGCGTCATCTTCGTGAGATAAAACAGATTCTTGAAGTAGTGCGCCTCGTCCACAAAAACGCGGTCCACACCAAGTTCCTCGAAAGTCAGCGTGTTGTCCTTTTTGTGCTCCGCGGCCAGAGCCTGAAGTTTGGCTTCGAGCCGTTTCTTCGCTTTCTCCAGTTCCTTCACCAAACGACGATTGGAACTGTCGGCGTGCTCCCGCCTAATCATTTCCAATTCGTGGAGCTGCTCGTCGAAGAACCGTTTCTGCGTGTCGTATGAGAGCGGGATGCGCTCGAAGCCGGAGTGGGTCACGATCACGGCATCCCAATTGCCCGTTGCGATGCGGCTGAAAAGCTTCTTCCGATTCTGCGACTCAAAATCCTCTTTGCCCGCAACCAAGATGTTTGCGCCGGGATACAGAGTCAGCAACTCGGTTGAGAACTGGCCGAGCATGTGATTCGGCACAGTGAACATAGGCTTGCGGGCAAGGCCCAGCCGCTTCAATTCCATCGCGGCGGCGACCATTGTGTACGTCTTGCCGGCGCCGACGACGTGCGCAAGCAATGTGTTTGGCGTTTGCAGAATCCGCCAGACGCCCGCCTTTTGATGGCGATGAAGTTGAACCACCTGGCTTGCACCGGGCAACGTCAGGTGGTCGCCGTTGAACGTGCGAAGCCGGGTGTGGTTGAACGTGTCGTTATAGAGGCGACAAAGCCGTTCGCGTCGCGAATCATCCGACCAGACCCATTCCTTGAATCGTTCCTTGATACGCTCCTGCTTTTCACGTGCGGCTTCCGTTGCCTGCGCGTTGACGACGGGCTTTTTGTCCACCATGTCATAAACGGTGGGGGTCTTGAGATTCAGTGCGTCCTCAATCAACTCCAAGCCGGTGTAGCGGTCTGTTCCCCAATCCGTCGTGTTGGAAGTCGCGCCGCGCGCCTCCCAATCGGCGTTCATGTGCCAAGAGCCGAGCGCGTGGACGTGCCCGACCTCGACGCCAGACGAGACATTCAGCAGCTTGTAGATGAATTGCTTCACGTCGTCGGGTGGTAACCACGAAGCGCCCAACCGCACGTCAATCTCCGTCGCGGGCAAATCCTCCGGCTGAATTGATTTCAACGCCTCAACATTTTCATGGAAGCGCGCGTCGGTCACAGCGGCGGCATCCGCTACTGCCAGCTTCTCACGCACGTTTCCAGATAGATATTGGTCGTCAGTTTCCCATTGGTTCGTCTGCGGGTTCAGGAAAATGATGCCTTTCAAATCAGGCAGGAATTCCTCGGCCGGCTTGTTCAACAAACCGGCCATGTGGTCGAGGTCAACCCGGCCCTGTTCGTTCAGGGAAACTAGGAGCGCCTCCTTTGGCTCGCCGACGGATTCGACGGGTTTGCGGTGATGAATCGTCCGCTCGCGGAAAATTGTGGCCTTGGTAGCCCGCTTGGTTTCATCATTGTAGTTCTCCAGCGAAAGGAGCAACGGCAAGTCGGGATCACCATCAAAGGCGCGTTGATTTGCGCGAAGATTGACGGGACCAAAACGACCTACAAACCGTTCATACGCATAATTGAGTTGTTGCCGGGCCTCGATGACTTGCCCGTCGTCGCTACCGTCCATCTGAGAACGGAGACATGTACGCACCGCATCCCGCACTGGAATTAAATGGCGGATTCGCGAGCGCGTCTCGCTCGGCAGGTCAGTGAGCGGACGGAGAACATCCTCCTCCCGGATGCAAACCATGCCGTCATGAAGACAGTAGGCGTTGGGTTTGACGAAATCCGGCGCTGGGATGGTCTGGTCGAGGGTTGGCTCGGCGACTTGTTGGGCGTGGGTTTCGTAAATGTTCTGCGGCAGCCGCTCGACGGCCTGCGCAAGCGGGTCAGCCAGGCTGCGTCCGTCCGATTCGATCGTCGGTTCGTTGTCCCGATACAGCCGCCCGGTCAACCGCATCCGGCCCAGCATCATTTCCGGTCGGGCTGCAAAGTATTCATTCAGCGTGAAGGGTTCGCCAATGTCATTCGTGTAGGCCGCCGTCTCCTTCCACGCCACACCCGTGGGCGCTTCACCGGGGCGGAGCTTCCGAAGCATGATGATGTCGGTCGTGACTTCCGTGCCGGCGTTCTTTTTGAAGGCGTCGTTCGGCAGACGAATCGCGCCAAGCAATTCGGTGCGAGTGGACAGCAACTCGCGCAGCGTCGAGTCCAGCTTATCCATCGTTCCGTGCGATGTGATGAACATCAGAAGCCCGCCCGGACGCACCCTTTCCAGCGAGGCGGCGAAGAAATAATCGTGGATGGGAAACTTGTAGTTGTTCCAGCGGGGGTCGTGAACGGTGTAGTCGCCAAACGGGACATTGGAAATGGCGAGGTCGTAAAAACCGTCGGCGAGTTTTGTTTGCTCAAAAGGTTGCCCGCGAATGTCGGTATCGGGATAAAGCGCCTTGGCGATGCGCGCGGTCAACGGATCAATCTCGATGCCGGTGACAGTCGAGCGGCGCAGCATGTCTTCGGGCATGAGGCCAACGAAGTGGCCGATGCCGCAGGCGGGTTCGAGCACACGGCCGCCTTTGAAACCGAACCGCCCGGCGGCGCGATACATCGCGCCGATGACGGTCGGCGCGGTGTAATGAGCATTGAGGGTGGTGGCACGGGCGGAACGATGTTCCTCATCGGAGAGGATTTCAGAAAGCTGGATTTGCTCCTTGCGCCAATCCCTGCTGTCCACGTCGAACACCTGGGGCATTGCACCCCAGCCGACGTATCTGACGAGCGCCGCCTTTTCCTCCTCCGTCGCGGGACGTTCCTCGGCGTCGAGCGTCCGGAGCGTTTTGATTGCCTTGAGATTTTGCTGAAACTTCTGCTTTGGTCCGCCTTCGCCGAGCCGGTCGGCTTCCGTGATGCGATAGCTATTGAGATTCTTCGGAGGTTCTTCCTGATGCCGTTTGGCTATTCTTCGGGTGGGAGCAGGATGTATTTCTCCCTCACCATCTCCCAAGCCTGTTCGTGGGCTTGTTGCGCCGTTAATCCCTGTGTCACCAATTGCGTGCGAAGCGTGGCCATTTCGTCCTTCGTCTTTTCCTCCGCTTCCAGAAGCATCTGCTGAAGCCGGCCCTCCCGCTCCAGTTCGCGAACCATCTTCGGGCAGTGTTCCCGCCAATGTTTCTCGGCCATCCGTCCGTACTGGGTCAGTGGTGTCATGTGTCGGCCTTCGCGCTGTGAACAGGTCAAGCTGCTGGTCTAAATCCTGATTGTTGCGTCGGACTGCCATGAGAGCTTGGTGGGATTTCGTGCATTGGGCAAGGCGTGCTTACTTCTGTGGAGGACGAGGCGGGCCGCGCCGCCGGGTGAACTCGCGCAACTCCATTCCGGCTTCCTTGCCAACGAAGTGCCGCTTTTTGGGAAACAGGTCTTGCTCCATCACGCCGAAGACCTGGGCAAAGAACTCAATCTGCTTATCGGACACCGGGCTGCGCAGCGTCTCAATGTTGGCGATAATCTCGCGCGTGACGTTGATGTTCCCAATCAAATGCAATTCCGTGACGAGTTGCGCTTGTGACCACCGTCGCTGGTCGCGCAGCC
>DATNDF010000280.1 GCA_035607015.1 Candidatus Angelobacter sp.
CGGCTCCGCCTTTTCAAGCGCGCCCGGCGGCATTGGCACCAGCGCGAAGTTGTCCTCTTTATTCATGGTTTATCGGGCGACGAAATTCCCTTTGTCGGCAAGGGCGCGTGTGGAATTTTCAGTGCGACCTCCAACGCTTCCACCAATTTTGCAGGAGTGCAAGGCTTCCGCAGGTACGTGACGTTCAGATTTTTGGGTGGCATACGGAGCAAAGTGTCCCTGACTTGAGCCAAACCCGAGATTACAAAGACCGGATACCGAACTCCCCGCTGTGCCAAAAGATGGAGCATTTCACGCCCGTTGATTTTGGAGTGCTGCCAGTCCGTGGTAAAAACATCCGGTGCTTCCCGTGCCAGTTCGTTCAAGGCTTCCTCAGCGTCATCGAATTTCAACACCGTGGCATCTCTGAACCGTGCCCGTATGATAGCCTCAAGAACGTCCAACGTCATTGGTTCGTCGTCGAGCATGACGATCCGGAGCGGTCGCGTCCCGCGAGGTTGCCGTGCGATTCCAGCAAGTCTTTCGGGGCTGAGGCCGAGTTTCGTTGCGATTATCTCCGTGAGTTGTGGAACCGAGGACGGCTTCGGCAAGAAACTGACATTCAGATTTGGAGGCGTGTGTTTGCGCACAAGTTCTTCCGTTGCATTTCCTGACATTACCAAGACTGGGAACGTCGCCTTTCTCGCTGCCAAAAGACGGAGTAATTCGCTTCCGCCTATCTTAGGATGTACCCAGTCTGTCGTGAAAATATCGGGATTCTCCCGCTCCAGTTCCTTCATCGCTTCTTCGGCATCTCCAAACGTCAGCACGATGGCATCCTTGAACCAGATCCGTACGGCGGCCTCAAAAACAGACAGCAGCATTGAGTCATCGTCGAGCATGACGATCCGGAGCGGTCGCGCGGCGAGTGGCTGTGGCGCAATCTCGGCAACTCTTTCGGGACTGAGACGGAGCCGCTTCGCGACGATTTCCAAGAGTTGTGTAGTCGTGAAGGGCTGCCGCAAGAAACTTACATTCGGATTCGCGAGTTCGCCGACCCCCTTTTCATTCGAATCGTTCCCTCCGGTCAACAGCATCGGATAATTTGCTTTCTTGTCCAACAAACGTTGGATCATTTCCATCCCGGTCATGTACGGCATCTGGGTGTCCGTGATGAGTAAGTCCGGGCTCCGCTGTCCAAGCTCTTGCATCGCCTCTCTGGGATGATCGAAAGTGAGCACCTCTATATCCTTGAACAAACATCGTATGACGGTTTCGGTAACGCGCAAGACGCATTCGTCGTCGTTAACGAGTACGATTCTAAGTGGCTTCTTTTTCACCAGCGCCAGTGTGTCGGCGACCATGCCGGACAGGATGCGCTGTGCGCCCGGCTCCGCCTTTTCAAGTGCGCTTGCCGGCCTTGGTAACAGTGCAATATCGTTATTTTTGTTCACCGGTTGTTCTTCCGTACCACGGTGTCAGGCTGGTCGCCAAGACCGAGTTTTGATGAGAGTATTTGGCGGAATTTTCGCCACGCAAAAGGCTTCGGCAAAAACGTGACGTTCAAACCCTTATTCGCGTACTCCAGCACTAGCTCCTCCGACTTGGAGCCTGACGTTACGAGAATCGGATACTTGGCTTTACGTTCCGTCAAAAGCGGAAGCATCTTCCAACCATTCAGACCGGGGCGGTTCATGTCTGTGATGAGAAGATCGGGGGCTGCTCGCAACAGTTCCCGCCAAGCTTCCTCGCCGTTGTCGAACACGCGAAGTGTGACCTCGTTGAGCCAACGGCGGATCACAGCCTCAACTATTTCCAAGAGTGTGCGGTCGTCGTCCACGAGTACGATTTTGCGGGGCTGTCTTAGCGCCAAGCTCGCCTTTATGACATTCCGAAACGCCTCGATCTCGAACGGGGCGGTAACAAAGGCGACACCTGTCCCCTCGAATTCTTTGGTCAACTCCAAGCCCTGAGTGGCAAAGATTGGCTTGCCGTAACTTGAGTATAATCGCCCCAAAACTTCATGGGCTCGACTGAAATTCCACTTTCCCCATGCCGCGTCCGCGCACACCATGTCCGAATAAACACCGGCGTCCCAAACGATGTTCAAGAGGTAAACCGCGACAAAATCGAACGCGTGTTCTTCCGCGAGTTTCAACAGTTCTGTGGCGCTTTCAAATTGAATTATGTTCAGGTCGTACTGCTCGCCCAGTTGGCTTTTGAGCAGCAGCCTATACAAGTCTGCAAAATGATCCTTGCCCAATAGGGCGGTAAAGACGGGTTTGGCTGACGGCTCCTTCTTTGCCAGCGCGAGCGTATCCGCAACCATGCCGGACAAGATTCGCTTCGCGCCCAGCTGCGCCTTTTCGATCGCACCCGGCGCCATCGGCACCAGCGCAAAGTTGTCGGATTCGTTCATGACGCCCGGATTCGAGTCATGGTCTGGCGGCTTGCAATCTCACCTTGGACAGCGCACTATAGAACTTGACTGAATGAAAGCGAACTTGAGCGAACAAAGCAAGCGCGTGGCATTGAACGATTACATCGTGACCGACCGGGAAATCCTGGGCGGCGAGCCGGTGTTCCGGAACACGCGCGTCCCGGTTTCGTCGTTGTTCGAGCATCTGGAGAGCGGCTGCCCGCTCGACGAGTTTTTGGAAAACTTTCCGTCAGTGAGCCGTGATGCCGCAGTGGCGGTGCTCATGGGCGCGCAGGAGTTGACGCTTGAAAGGGCGCGCGAGTGAGGGTGTTGGTCGATGAGTGCGTACCATTGAAACTGGTGCGCCTCCTGACGGGCCACACGTTCACGACCGCGCTGGACAAGGGATGGGGTGGCTTCAAAAACGGGCGGCTTCTCGCGTTGGCAGAGCCGGAATTCGATCTGTTTTTCACTTGTGACACTAACCTCGAGTATCAGCAAAACCTCAAAGGGAGGAAGATCGCCATATTTCTTTTATCCACGAACCACTGGCCAACGTTGAAGAGCCAAGTGGCGCGGGTCCAGGCTGCGCTGGGCAAAATCAAGCCGGGTGAATTCGTGAGAGTGGAGATACCGGCGACGTTATGAACGTCAAAAGAGAGTCCTGAAAATGTCCGTGTGCAGTCCGGCTCCCGGAGCTTACGCGCTTTTCGCGAATGCCTGATGAATGGCGCGGAACAACGTTTCGTCCTGGCGGGGAAAAATCGTCCGCAGATCGAGCTTCAGCCGTTCGTCTTCGATACGACCAATGACGGGAGGTGTACCGGCACGCAGCCGCGCCGCAAATTCCTCCAATGACATGACGAGAGGCTGAAGCTCAATCGTGACGGATGGAGCCGCGGAGCGCGGCGTTGCACCGCCACCCATCTGCGACCTGCCTTCGTTGACCGTGATCTTCATCGGCAGCGCTTCGATTGCAGTCAGAATCCTCCGGGCGCGCGCGTGCAATTCTTCAAGGGAAACTCGCAGCATCGCCAGCACAGGAATGGATCCCTGGCCCGTCAAGTGGAGATCAATGGTTGTCTGCAACGCAGAGAGGAGAAGTTTGTCGCAGCGAAGCGCAGGAAACAGGGAATCCTTTTTCAGGGCAGCAACCCGTTTCGATGTGCTCGCGATGATCCCGGCTTGCGGGCCGCCGAGCAATGCGCCGCCGCTGAAACAAGCCACATCCGCGCCGTGCTTCAACGCTTCGGCGGCCGCCGGTGCCTGCCCGCTGGAAGCGAGTCCCAGCATTTCCGCGCCGCCGTTGAAGAGGTAAACGACCAGCGGCACACGATGGTTTCTCGCCAGCGCCGCGATTTCACCTGACGAAGGCGAGTTCAGCGGATCACCCACGGCAACGCCGCTGCCGTGCGCCCGCAAAATCACCGCCGTTTGGTTGCCGATCACTTTGTGATAATGATCCGGCGAAGTCCGGGTTGCCGTGCCGGCTTTGCGCAGTGTGGCGCCGCTGGCTTTGATGATTTCCGCGACGCGAGAGGCATCCGTCTGGATCAATTCGCCGCGCGAGACAACGACCTCTTTTCGCGCGCGAGCATTGAAGTGGCGCAGGACAAGCAGCAGCGCAGCGGCGGAGTTGTTCACCACGGCTGCCGCTTCCGCGCCGCAGAGCAGGGCCAGATTGTGTTCCAGAAACGCGGCGCAGCCGGCTTGACCGTCGTCAGCGGCGTCGAATTCCAGATTCGTGTAGTTCGCCGCGACGCTCTGGAGCGTTTCCGCGACCTCACCCCCGAGGGGCGGGTGTCCACGTTCAGGGTGGATGAGAACGCCGGTGCCGTTGATAACCGGCTGGATGCGCGAGGCGCGCAATGAGTCGAGTGCCGAACGGCTGGCCGCGAGCAGCTCGTCGAAACCGGGAGCGATGTTTTTTGCACGCAACGCCGCAAGTTCGCGACGGACCACGGCACGGATCGCGGGACGCGCCGGGTCGGCTTCGCCGAGGGCCCTCAGAACCTTTTCGACATGCGGCACAGAATCCAAAGGAGACTTTTTGGTCATTTGCAACGAGTCACGACAACCACGACCGGCGGACGCTGCCTTTCCGCTATTATTGCCTTAAACCGCCGACGCCACAAGGCGGAACTCTCGCGAGCCGTGGACGCGCCCGTCTGTGAATCGCGAAACCCGCCGCCGGACCCTGACCTTTGGACAGAGCGGATATCTGCCGCTTGTTTATTTCGGGGTGACTCTCTAATTTCTCGATTGCTATGAATCCACCTGTCAATCGGCGTCAGTTTCTCAAGCAATCCACCGTCATCGGAACCAGCCTCGCGACCATGGGAAACATTGCGTCGCTGCGGGCGGGCGGTGGCGCGAACAACAAGATCGTCGTTGCGGTCATGGGCACCAACGGACGTGGCATGGACCACATCCAGAGTTATCTGGCCCAGCCCAATGTTGAGATTGGTTACATTTGCGACGTGGACAGCCGCGCCGTTGAGAAGGGCATCGCCGCAGTCGTCAAAAAGCAGGAGAAGACACCCAAAGGAGTGAAGGATTTTCGCACGGTTTTGGACGACAAGGCGGTGGATGTGCTCTCCATCGCCACGCCGAACCACTGGCACGCGCCGGCGACGATCCTGGCGTGCGCCGCCGGCAAGAACGTTTATGTGGAAAAGCCCTGCTGTTACGCTCCGCACGAGGGGGAACTCATGGTTGCCGCCGCGCGAAAGCACAAACGCGTCGTGCAAATGGGCAATCAACGCCGGAGCTGGCCATGGGTCATCGAGGCCATCGCGAAGGTGCGCAGCGGCGAGATCGGCCGCGTCACCTTCGCCCGCACCTGGTATAACAGCGCCCGCGGCACCATCGGTCGCGGCAAACAAACGCCGGTGCCCGACTGGCTCGATTATTCGCTCTGGCAGGGTCCGGCGCCGGAGCAGCCGTATGTGGACAACCTGGTTCATTACAACTGGCACTGGCGCTGGCACTGGGGCAACGGCGAACTGGGCAACAACGGCATTCACGCTTTGGATGTCGCGCGCTGGGGACTCGGTGTCGATTACCCGCGCCGCGTGACGTGCGCCGGCGGCCGCTACCAGTTCAACGACGACCAGGAAACGCCTGACGCGTACGTCACCGCTTATGAATTCGACGGCAAGGCGGCCACATGGGAGAGCCACAGTTGCCATCCGCGCGGCTTTGAAGGAGAGCAGTTCGGGATCGCGTTTTATGGAGACAAGGGTTACCTCGTCATCGCCGGCAACGGCTGCAAGATTTATGACATCAACGGCAAGGAACTGAACTCGATCAAGGGCAGATGGAATGACGCGGACCATTTTGCGAATTTTCTCGACGGCATCCGCAACGGTACACGGTTGAACTCGGAGATCGAGGAAGGCGTAAAAAGCACGCTCTGGTGCCACCTGGGCAACATCGCCTGGCGCACCGGACACGCGCTCAACATCGATCCGGCCAGCGGAAGAATCGCCGGGGACAAGGAAGCGGACAAGCTGTGGAGCCGCGAATATCGGAAGGGCTGGGAACCGAAGGTTTGAGACGAAGTTACAAATCCTCGGTCAAATTATACTCCCAATTCCACCGGACTCTGACAGTTTAACCCCGCAATGAAAAAATCATGGTTCTTCGGTTTTGGTTGTCTCGGCATCGTCGCGGTTGGAGTCCTGTTGATCGCGCTGATTGTCTGGGGAAGCTACAACTCACTGGTCGGCCGGTCGCAGGAGGTGGACAAGCAATGGGCGCAGGTCCAGAACGTTTACCAACGGCGCTCGGATTTGATTCCGAACCTGGTGGCGACCGTTTCCGGCGCGGCCAACTTCGAAAAATCCACGCTGACCGAAATCACCGAGGCGCGCGCGTCGGTGGGGCAGGTCCGGGTCGACCCGAATCAGGCGCCGAACGATCCGGCAAAGCTGGCCGAATTTCAAAAGTCGCAGGAACGTCTTTCGTCGGCGCTGTCCCGATTGCTGGTCGTCGCGGAACGGTATCCTGATTTGAAGGCGACGACGAGCTTTCGCGATTTACAGGCCCAGCTCGAAGGGACGGAAAACCGGATTACTGTCGAGCGCCAGAAATTCAACGAGGCCGTTCAGGGTTACAACACGAAGGTCAAATCCTTCCCCGGCCTGTTTTTCGCGCGGATGTTTGGCTTTACCGCGAAGCCGTATTTCGCCGCCAAGGAAGGCTCCGACGTTCCGCCGAAAGTGGAGTTCAATTTCGGCACGCCAAATCCCTCGCCCGCCAAGTAACCAGTGGCCTCGCAGCGGAATATCAGTCGCGTCATCCGGGCGGGAGCAACACGCGGGTGGGTTTTGCTCACTTTCTCAGGGTTGCTCGCGGCCCGTTGTCTCGCCGGCGAAGTGATTCCGTCCAAGCCGGCGAACTATTTCAACGACTACGCCGGTGTGGTATCCTCTTCAACCGCGCAGCAGTTGAATCGGACCCTGGAGGATTTTGAGAAGTCCACCTCAAGCCAGATCCTCGTCGCTGTCTTCCCGAAGATGCAAAGCGGTTCGTCGATCGAGGATTACACGCGAAGAGTCGCTGAATCATGGGGCGTCGGACAAAAGAAGGAGAATAACGGCGCCGTGCTGTTCGTGTTCGTTCAGGACCGGCGGATGCGGATCGAGGTCGGTTACGGACTTGAAGGCGCGCTGCCGGATGCGCTGGCGAAACGGATCGTGGATGACGAGATCGCGCCGTTTTTCAAGCAGGGCAAATACGATCAGGGGCTCGCCGCGGGTGTGAATGCCATGCTGCAGGCCGCGCGAGGAGAATACAAAGGGACGGGCCGGACCGTCAACCAAGGACGCAGAACCAACAAAGGCCTCGGGGTTGGATTCTTCTGGTTTATCATAA
>DATNDF010000281.1 GCA_035607015.1 Candidatus Angelobacter sp.
TATATCCGTTGAGCTTCCATCGTCGCATTGAACGGCAGTGGGCCGAACGCATCAAGTCGTTAAGGCGCATGGGTGGCCAGGTCGCCGTTGCGGCAAAACGAACGTTGCAATCCGCCATCAACCAGGACGGCTCGCTAATTCCAGTGCCGGTCAGAACCGTCGTGGACCCGCGACGACGTCATCAATCTCGTGATTGAGTTTCCAAACCACAGCCGGTCATACGACCAGACGCGGCGCGCCGTTCGATTTTGGGGACACGACAGCGCAATAGAAGCGTCATTTTTTATCAGCGAAGACGCATTGAGGCGAATTCAACCAAATTCGTGCGCCGACGAGTTGGGCTTTTTGAACGCGTTCGATCGTAATCGTGATTTGATATGTGCCGCCGCGGCCGGGATCTATGTTCGCGGAAGCAGGGGCTCTTATGATCTTGTTGCCGCTAATTTTTGAAACACCCGGGACTTGAGCCGCGTTAAAATATATTGGACGGCGATGACCGCTGCCAAGTACCGCCAGGGCGACATCTCAGGTCCCGCCTGCAATGAAATAGGCCGCCAGCTGAGGCGGCCTTAGGTTGGCGCTCGCAATTCGCCTCGAAGCCAGCCTTGTGCTTTTCGGGATTTGATGGGGTCGGCCAGTTCGGCGACAATCTGATGGATGTCGCTGCAGTGTGGGCACTCGAAGGTCCGGATATGAAATCCCAGGCGACCGGACGTAACTCCCGCCAGTGTTGTTGCCGATTGGCAGATTGGACATCGCGGTCGGAAATGAAAGGACATGATGCTCGCCTTGACTCAGGCGGAAGTACAACACTCCCAGTCACCGGGTAGATGCGCCGTTACAGGACGGTGATGGAGTCAGCTTGCCGCGGAACGAACCTCCGCCCGTGTTCAATTTTGCTCACTTCATAAACAGTTCACGAAAAAATTAACGAATTGGGGCAACTGAGGCGGGCCTTAGTTCGGGGACTGGTTTCGTGCTGCCCGGTGCCTTTGTCGGCGGGTTCTTGATCGAACGATTCTTGAGGGGAAGGTTTTGTCAGAAGACTGAAACCTGGGCCGGGGCCGTTCTGCGGAACTGAGCAATATTGAACAGCGGGGAAGGATCGGATGTGCTGCGCTAATAACCGAGCGTGCCGCTGATCCAGCCCCCTGAAGCCGCGCTCCCCTGATGGCCCCGGCGCGAAGCCGCGCACGCGCCGGGGTCGCTCCTCCCGCGAAAACGCGATTTCTGTGGCCGACTGGCCATCATCATTTGAACGCAAGTGCCGCTACGCCGCCGGTTGGGTCTTCCCCTCACCGCCTGCAAAGGTCGCATGAGTAATCGAGACGGCCGTTCCTTCCGGTCCACTCAGAGTAACGACCTGGGAATCCAGTTGCTTGGCAAGCGCCTTGACAATGCCGGTGCCAAGCCCGGATTTGGGCTGGGCAAAGACGCCATCAGGTTTTCCGATCCCGTTATCAACCACCGAAAGTTTCCAGTCTGTCCCGGAAACTTCATAGGAGACGGATATCTGTCCGTCTTTTGTTTTTGCTTTAAAAGCGTGTTTCAACGAGTTTATCACAAGCTCGGTCACGATTAATCCGAGGCTCTCGGCGTCGCGACAAGTTGCCCTGCCGCCCTGACCGATCACCCTCAGCGAAACTTCCTGATCCTCGCCGATCATCGAGTGGGCGAGCGCTTCACAAAGCTTGGTAAGGTAGGGTTGCATTTCCATGGAGCCGATGCCCGCCGAAGCGTGAAGATGCTCCTGCACGGCCGCAACCGAAATGACCCTGATATGCGCGTCGTGCAGATGACGTCGCGTTTCCTCCGACTCCACCGATCTTGCCTTCATCATGATGATACTGGCGATGATTTGCAGACTATTGGCGACCCGGTGGCGGAGTTCGTCGAGCAGCACGTCCTTCTGGCGCAACAGGTCATCCTTATCGCGTTCCAGATTGCGTTGAACCGTAATATCCTCGATGCCCAGCAGGATGTTGGTGTGTGCTTTCTCATATCGAACGATGCAGGCTTTCAACAGCATCACCCGCCGTCCGATGCGGGGAAAGTCATGCTCAACTTCGTATTCGTCCATCGGGCTT
>DATNDF010000282.1 GCA_035607015.1 Candidatus Angelobacter sp.
GACGAGCTGCCTTAAACCGGGCTCGGCACTCAGCTGTTCCGCGCGTTCGGCCTTGCGTTCTCGGAGTTCCGCAAGCGCTGCTTCGTCGTCAGCCAAAACCAAATACCTGCAGACAAAATTTTTCAGTTCGCGCACATTGCCGGGCCAAGAGTACTTCAGACATCCATCCATAAGGCGCTTCGAAAATCGCCTCTGCGGCCGGTGCAGCTGAGCTGACAGGTGTTTCATGAAGTAGTCAAGAAACAATGGAATATCTTCACGGCGTTCGCGCAGCGCAGGAATTCGAAGGGTGATGGTATTCAAGCGATAATAGAGGTCCGGACGGAATAGCTTTTCGTTCAAAGCTTTCTGGATATCGATGTTCGTAGCCGCCAAGATGCGCACGTCCACGGTCAGGGTGCGTCGTCCGCCCAACCGTGAAAACTGCTGATCTTGCAGGACGTGCAAAAGCTTGGCTTGGAGCGTGGGGGGCATCTCACCAATCTCGTCGAGCAGAATCGTTCCATGCTCGCAGAGTTCAAATTGACCTGGCTTCGATTTCACCGCTCCTGTAAAAGCGCCGGCCTCATATCCGAAAAGCTCACTCTCCAATAGTTCTGAAGGTAACGCCGCGCAATTCACTTTCAAAAATGTTCTCTGCGACCGGAGAGAGCGAGCATGCAGAGCCCGGGCTACAAACTCTTTTCCCACTCCTGATTCCCCAAGCAGGAGCACGGGAACATCTACTTGAGCAACACGGTCGACCTGTTGGCGCAAGTCTCCCATCGCGGGACTGAGCGTAAATCGCAGTTCTTCTGAGGGCGCGAACGTCAACGGGATTTCTTGCGTTCCTAAAGGTGTCTCCTTGAAGGAAATTACGCGGGGCGAAACACTCATCTATTGGCTCCTCGGATTGAGAACAGGGGCGACTACCTCGATGCCGTGCAATCTGGTGGCATGCGCCCGCGAGCCTGCATGGCGAGTCGCGTCAGGCCCAGACACAAGCTAGACCCAAATCTGCGAGTCCGCCATCGGTCGGTGGCTGCATTCACGACAGGAAAAGTCCCTAGGACCGTGTAGGGAGTCCACTGACCCGACGGCATCTAGGCCTGAACAAGGCCTCGTCGGATGGCGTACCGCACCAAACCCGCAGTCTCGTGGATGTCGAGTTTCTCCATGAGGCGCGTGCGGTGCGTTTCCGCTGTCTTCACGCTGATGTTTAGGACGCCTGCCACTTCCTTCGTAGTCTTTCCTTCGGCGATCAACTGGAGCACTTGTCGCTCACGGGGGCTAAGTGGCTCCGAAGATAGCTCTGTCCTGTTCTGGTACGCCTGCACGACAGCGCGAGAAACTTCAGGGCTCAAATAGACACCACCCCGGGATGCTTCGCGAATTGCCTGCACCAAATTCTCGGCGGCATGTGTCTTTACGACATATCCTTTCGCGCCTACTCGCAGCGCGTCCAAGAGATAGGGGTCCTCGTCATGAACCGTAAGAAAAACCGTCTTCGTCTGCGGCGACACCTTTTGAATTTCCTTTGCGGCATCAATGCCGTTAAGCACGGACATGCTTACGTCCAGTACGGCTACATCCGGGTGCAAGGCTTCCGCGATTTTGACCGCCTCTTGTCCGTTCGATGCCTCGCCAACAATTTTCAAGCCTTCCCGCTCTAACAAGACCTTCAACGATTGCCGCACTATTTGATGATCGTCCGCAAGTATTACCTGTATGGGCATCCTAAGCCTCCATGGGAACCGTTATCTGTATCTCAGTTCCCTTCTGTGGTGCAGATTTGACTTGCAATGTACCGCCGAGGGCATGAATCCTTTCGCGCATCCCCTGCAGACCGAGCGTGCTGCCGTCTCCAGTTCCCAACGAGGCCGGATCAAACCCAACTCCGTCGTCACGAATACAACAATGAAACTCTCCCGCGTTTTGCCAGAGCTGTATGTTCACGCGGGATGCTTTGGCATGCCTGGCAATATTGTTGAGCGCTTCCTGCGCCACGCGGTACATCGCCGCTTCGAGTGTGGCTGTTGAACGTTGCCCGAGTTTGCCATCCACGGTTGCGGGTGTTCCAAAGCGTTTTGTGAATTTTTCGGCAAGCGACTGCAGAGCGGGCACGAGCCCGTAATCGTCCAGAATGGCTGGTCGGAGCTCGTGCGAGAAGTGCCGCAATTGTTCTTCGATTTGCTCCAAGAGCGTTTCTACCTCGCGAATCCGTCCGCGCTTCACCGCAGGCAGATCTCGCGCCGCGTCCTGCAATTGAATATGAACAGCTGCCAGGAGTTGACCGGACTCGTCATGAAGAGCGCGAGCAATCCGGCGAGTTTCGCCCTCGAGCGCTTCGTTTAGGCGTCGCAATGTGGCGTTCGCCTCGCCGAAAGCGCGGTGCGTCATCTCAAACGGTGACATTGTCTCGACAAAAAACGCACCCGCGCGCCGTACCACGTCCGGATTCGGATTCTCGCGCACCTTCGCCTCCAGGGCGCCCTGATACAAAACCACCATGTCGAGAATTCCATGTCCCTCTGCGAGCGCGCGCCGCCCGAATTCGTACGCCTGCTTCAGGGCAGTTTCGTCGCCCTGTCGCAAGTAACCGCCAAGGGCCCTCTCATAGTCACTCTGTAATCCCGCCACGGGCTGCCTCCTTCTGAAGCCCGGAATACCGGACTACAAGAACCAGAGCGTCATCCGTTCCCCGCGCGTGATGCGCCAAAATATTTTCGGCCGTACGCTGGACTGGATCGCCCACCGTTATTCCGTCGACGAAATCGTTGCGTACTCCATCTGTAGCAAAGACAAGCGTGTCGCCGCGCGAAACGGGAAGAATGCTGGTGATGAGATTCGGCAATTGGTCACCGACAACTCCCCCACGCAACGACAAGAGTTCTCGGCTTACGGTACCGTAGGAATCTCTGTGCAGCAGCACTCCCTCAACATTTCCGACACCTAACCATGACACCGTGCTCTCCATGGGATTAAACGTGGCGATGCTCATCACCACGCCTCGCGTGTCGCGTAACTTCTGGTGGCATATCCGGAGCAACGGGATGACCGGCAGTCCGGCATTCTCTTGCAAGGCTTCTGCCGCGATTCTGGCCGCACTCGCCGCATCTTCCCCGTGTCCCAATCCATCTATCACCGCAACTAACGCCTCCGCAGAAGATTGGATGATCACGTATTTGTCGCCGCTTTCATTTTGGCCGGGCAATGTCTGCGCCGCGATGCCGCAGTCGAGCGGTAATCCTTTTATCTTTTCCATTTCCGCGCCGTCACCGTGGTGCCAAACCCAACTCTCGACTCGATCTCAAATTCGTCCATCAACCGGCGAACGCCGGCCAAACCAAGACCCAGACTTCGTGAGGTTGAAAAGCCGCCTTGCAGCGCTCTTCGAATATCCGGAATCCCGGGACCTTGATCCTTCGCGCGAACCATAATTCCCCGCTGCCCGCCACGCTCCACCAATCGAAGAATGATTTCCCCCTGTTTGGCGTATAGAACAATATTTCGCGCCAACTCTGAAATCGCCGTCGCAATCAATGTTAGCTCGCTCGACGAAAACCCAAGCGTGGCTGCAAGCATCCGGCCTTTTTGCCGCGCCCCCACGATATCCGTGTCCCCCTGTATCTGGACCGCTGCCTCAGCCGCCACAACATCCCCGCCGTGAGTCAGCGACACAGATGCTCCGGCATGCAGAGCCAGCACCTCGCGTTCACCGTCCACGGGCGCTCGCTTCCTTCCCGGCGGTCGGGCCCTTCTTGTCGAGGAACGCGATACCTTCTTCCAGGTCCAATGCTGTCGGTACACCCTCCAACTTGAGACCCAATTGCACCATCGTAAAAGCAACGTCCGGTTGTATGCCAACGATCACCGTTTCGGCTCCGCGTAAGCGAATCATGAACGTGATGTCCCGGAGGGTGCGTGTGGCGAATGAATCCATCACGTCCAGAGCAGTCACGTCCACAATGACTCCGCGAGAACGAAACATTCCCACCTGCTGCACGATCGCGTCGCGCAACTGAAGCAAGTCCGCGTCAGACAGCGCGGATTGAATCGACGCGATGAGGTAGGGACCTTGTTTGAGGATCGGAACTTCCACTCTTCACGTCCTCAACTGTTGATCGGCCGCTTCGCCGGAAGGCACCACTTTGTATCCGAGCAGATGTTCGGCTTCTTCAATGCCTCCTTGGAGGTCGCCGACCGTGTTCATTTTGCCCAGGTCGACGCCGATGGTTACGAGCGTTTGCGCGATTTCGGGCGACAGACCGGTGATGATGACGGTGGCGCCCAGCAGCCGTGTCGCTTCCACGGTCTGCACCAGATTGTTCGCCACGTTCGCGTCCATCACGGGCACGCCGGTGATGTCGATAACGACGACTTTGGCGCGGTTGGTGCGAATTCCTCGCAGCAGTTGCTCGGTGAGTTGCCGCGCTCGCTGCGGGTCAATCACGCCGATGATTGGCAGAATCAGCAGACGTTCGCGCACTTGCAGCACAGGCGTTGACAACACTCGAATCGCCTCCTGTTGTTCGCGAATCACGCGTTCCCGCTCTTGCACGAAGCCGACGGCCACGGTGTTGGCGATCCGGTTTGCGGCAGGCTCGTATGCATCGAGGATGCAATTCAGGAGCGCAAAATCATTTTGGTATTTCGCGAACAAAGACCGGGCCAGCACGTCGCGCAACAGCAGCACGATTCCGATGACCTCGTGTGTCTCGACGCCGCGCGGAATAATGCGTTCCGACAGGTTTCGCGCGTAGGCTTGCAGCGCTTCGAACGTCCCCGTCTCGAGCGCTTCGACGTAGTTGTCGTACACCGAAGTCGCTTCAGCGAAGATTTCATCTTTCGTCATCGCAGTCAGCAACCTCGCTTCCGTGATGCGACGCGCCCACTCTTCCCTCAATTGCGTTCGGTTCTGGCGCAAGTGCGCGACAAGCTGTCGGAGGAGTTCGGCGGTAGATTGCGCCGCATGATGAGAAGAAATATTGGAAATGGTGCGCGTCTGCTGCTCCATTGGAGTTCTCCTTGCCAAGCCAATTTACTAAACTGAGACTCCCGTATTCAGCCGAGTATTTTACAGATAACACGGGATTTGTGAATCCCGCGCTTTCCCATGCAAATATCAGGTGTTATACCTACAGCATTTCTGGCCGATTGGAAGGTGTTGGGGAGAGATTGAGTTCGCGAAAAAGCCCGCGCCACGCGTCAAAACCTTCCGCGATTCGAGAAAAGGCAACTGCCACTAATTCCAGTTGACGCAAGCGGGAGTGGTGACACCTTGAATTCATCCAGCGAGGAACAGTCGCTTTTGGCGTCGACTGTTCGAGCCAAGACTGCGTATCAAATGCTGGGATTACTTAGTCGGCGCCACAGGCGGGCCCAAGCCTGAAGCCCGAGGCGAAAGCGTTCGAGACGATAAAACTCGTTGGGCGCGTGGATATCCTCATCGGCGGTGCTGAACGAGAAGAAGACAGTATCCACGCCGAGGACGTCGCGGAAAGTGGTAACGATGGGCACGGTGCCGCCCATGCCGACAATCTCAGGAGGTATGCCGAAGACCTCGGTGAGCGTCTCGGCGGCCGCGCGCACTGCGGGGTTGTCGGGCGAGACGCGATACGCCTCGGCACCTTCATTCCCTTCCTTAATTGTGAGGCTCACGCAGGGTGGACAGCGGCG
>DATNDF010000283.1 GCA_035607015.1 Candidatus Angelobacter sp.
TCCCGTGGCCATCGCATCCCGCACCCGCGACAGAGCAGAGAAAGTTGCGCGTCGGCATGACATCCCCAAGGTTTACGAAACCGCGGAACAGTTGCTCTCCGATCCGACGATTGAAGTGCTGGACATTGCCGTTCCGCCGTCGCAACAGCTCGCTTTGATCAAAGCCGCGTGCGAACGCAAAACCGTCAAAGGCATCCTCGCCCAAAAACCGCTGGGAACGAATTACGCAGAGGCCATCGAAGCCGTAGGCGTGTGTGACGCTGCCGGGATCGCGCTCGCCGTCAATCAAAACATGCGTTACGACCAATCGGTCCTTGCGGCCAGGACGCTGCTCGAAAACGGCACGCTCGGCGATCCGGTCTTCGCGACAATCGACATGCGCGGCATTCCACACTGGATGAACTGGCAACAGGAACTCGGCTGGCTCACGCTCCGCATCATGTCCATACATCATCTTGACACCTTTCGATATTGGTTCGGAGATCCGGAGGGGATTTATTGCAGCGTCCGCACCGATCCGCGCACAAAGTTCCCGCATACTGACGGCATCTGCACTTACATACTGGAATACGTCAGCGGTCTGCGCTGCGTCGGCATTGACGACACCTGGACCGGACCGGCGAAGGAAGGTTGTCTGGCGGACATTCGCATCGAATGGCGCATCGAAGGCACAAAAGGACTGGCCATCGGCGACATCGGCTGGTGCAAAGATCCCTATACGATGCCTTCGACCATTCGTTACGCGGCAATCGGCGACAAGGAGTGGCACCGACCGGTGTGGACGGAAAGCTGGTTTCCCGACGCATTTATCGGGACGATGGCGCAACTGCTCATCGCCCTTGAAACCGGGCAGGAGCCGGCTATCAGTGGACGCGACAATTTGAAAACGATGGGGCTCGTGGAAGCGGCATATCTGAGCGCCGCACAGTTTCGATCAATCGGACTCGACAACCGGACTGCGGGAGCACCTGCGAAGAGGCCTGCTGAAAAGCGTCCAGGATTCTTTAGCCGGCTTTTCTCCCCGCCACCCATACTCTGGGGACCGACTGCGTCCTCCCAAAGTCGAGCCGAGCCGGAGACGATGTGGAACTTTACGCCGAGAGCGCAGCAGGTTTTGGCGCTCGCGCGCAAGGAAGCGGACCGTTTCAATCACAATTTCGTCGGCACCGAGCATGTATTGCTTGGCCTGATCAACCTGGGGCAGGGCGTCGCCGTGAACGTCCTTCAAAAGCTGGGATTGAGTTTGGAAGCCGTGCGTGCGGAAGTCGAGAAGCAGGTGGGTACGGGTCCGGACCAGAAGATGATCGGCAACATCCCTTACACGCCGCGGGTGAAAAAGGTGCTGGTGCTGGCGCAGAAAGAAGCGAAGTCGCTCAACCACACCTATGTGGGAACCGAGCACATCCTGCTGGGGCTGCTGCGCGAAGGCGATGGCGTGGCGGCGCGTCTTCTAAACAGCCTTAAAGTGGACATCGAACAGACGCGTCAGGAGATTTTGAAGGAACTTGACCCGAATTTCGGCGGCAGGTAAGCCAAAAGTTAGTTCACCGTTGTGTTTCACGGTACATACAACCTGATCCTCATGGAACTGTCTCGCTCCAAGCGCATTTTTGGGCCGCCGCTTGTCGATGCTGGCCTATCGAACGCGACACCCGGGGAGGTTGCCACGACCGCGGCTTGATCGGCCCTTCATTTTTGTTCGGGCAGACTATGACTCTGGACGCCCGAGGATTTGATCTTTCCCTCCTTCCGGCGATGCTCCGATTTTTGTTGTTCGGTCGGGTACAGGTAGAAAGACTCGTCCTTCCAGATCAACCCCTCGAATGTCAACTTCTCAAGGATTGGGCGTGCGAAGTGCGCGTTTTCCCGATACTGGTCCCGGTCCACGAGCTTGCCGATTTCCTTGTAGGAAAACTTCGTGCCCGCCGACTGCTTCATGATCTGGAGGATTTCCAATTCCATAACACTTACGCTATCAAAGCAAGGCACCGGCCAGGTGGCAAACGGAAACCAACAGCGCAATCCACATATGAAAACTCAGAGAAATCCAGTTTTCACTTGAGAAAAAGTGTTTGATCGGTGACACTCCGTCCGGTGAGCGCTTGAGGCAAGCCGCCAACGAGCGCGTGATCTTTGGAACACGGATTTGAAGTGATTTAACCCTGCCATGCTCGTGTTTAGAAACCAAGTCCTTGAACCGTAGTAAACCAATGACGGGGCTCGTGCTCTGAGGGTGGCCGACAGGCCTTAACTGGAAGTCGAAAGCCGTCGAGTGGGCTCCACCTGTTTCTAACAAGTTCAAAGGAACTGTTACCCACGGCATTACGGCGGGGTTTTACATTTCAATCTGACGCGGCAAGGGTTGAACACGCGCCTCCCCGGGCTTTTTGTTTTGGGCGACACGCAACACTGGTGTTAAGTTAGCGCCATGTCGAGCGATGACTTGTTCGCCTCCCCGCCCCCACCTGAAGCAGCGGGAACGGTCGCGACGGAAGTGAAATCGTTCCAACACCAGCCGCTCGCGGCGCGGATGCGGCCGCGTGATCTCGGGGAATTCGCCGGACAATCGCACATCCTCGGACCGGGACAATTGCTCCGACGCGCCATCGAGGCCGACCGCATTCAATCGGTGATTTTTTACGGGCCGCCTGGCACGGGCAAAACGTCGCTCGCGCAAATCATTGCCAACCAAACCAGGAGCAAGTTCGAACATCTCAGCGGCGTCGAGTCAAACGTCGCCGACATGCGGCGGGTCCTTTCGGCCGCCGCCAACCGCCTGGAGAACAAAGGGCAGCCGACGATCTTGTTCATTGACGAGATCCACCGTTTCAACAAGGCGCAGCAGGACGTTTTGCTGCCCGACGTCGAGAGCGGCGTGGTGCGACTCATCGGCGCCACCACTCACAATCCGTTCTTCTTCGTCAACTCACCGCTGGTCTCGCGGTCGCAAATTTTTGAACTGCGCCCACTTGGCCAGGACGAACTCCATGATCTGCTACGGCGCGCACTGACCGACACGGAGCGTGGATTGGGGTGTTTGAAAATCAGGGCCGACGAGACCGCGTTGCGCCATCTGGCGAACATTGCCGATGGGGACGCACGCAAGGCATTGAACTCGCTCGAACTCGCGGCACTCACCACCGCGCCTGCCGACGACGGATTCATTCACGTCAATCTGGCTGTGGCGGAGCAGTGCATCCAAAAGAAAGCCGTGGTTTATGATGGCGACGGCGACGCGCATTACGACACGATTTCCGCCTTCATCAAATCGATGCGTGGCAGTGATCCGGACGCCACGCTTTACTGGCTGGCGAAAATGATTCACGCCGGCGAAGATCCACGCTTCATCGCCAGGCGCATTGTGATCCACGCGGCAGAAGACGTGGGCCTGGCCGATCCGATGGCGCTTGTGCTGGCAAATGCCGCTTTTCAGGCGGCGGAATTCATCGGCTGGCCGGAGGCGCGAATTCCCATCGCCGAGGCGGCGCTTTACATCGCGACCGCAAACAAGAGCAACTCGGTCATCACCGCTGTTGACGCCGCGCTGGAAGACATTCGTTCGGGGCAAACCCTGCCGGTGCCGGAACACCTGCGCGACGCGCACTACGCGGGCGCAGAGAGGCTCGGACACGGGAAAGGTTACCATTACGCACACGATTTCCCCGGACACTTCGTGGTGCAGGATCATCTCGGGGCCGCCAAAAAATATTACGAGCCGTCCGACCAGGGCGTGGAAAAGAAAATCAAAGAGCGGGTTGAAAAATGGCGGGCACTGGTCGCAAAGGAGCAGGCCCGGCAGCCGCCCCCCGATCAGCAACCGCCTGAGCCCCGCGAACTCGAACGGGAATGAGCGAAACCATCGCGAAGCAAAAAGCCGAGCTGCGTCAACGGATGAGGGGCGAATTGAAACGGCTGTCACCTGCGGTTCGGCTCGCCGGATCAGGCCAGGTTTGCTCGCGGCTTCAGGCGCAGCCGATCTGGCGGGAGGCCCGCTCCGTACTGCTATTCGCACCGCTGCCGGACGAAGTTGATGTCGCGCCGCTGTTCAAGCTCGCCCTTGTCGCAGGAAAAAAGCTTGCGCTTCCCCGGTTTGAACACCGCGGCCAATCCTATGTTGCGAGCCGCGTGGTGAATCCGACCGAAGACTTGCGGCCGGGACGTTTTGGAATCTCAGAGCCGGCGGAGACCTGTGCCGGGGTGCCATTAAACGAACTGGACTTTCTTGTCGTGCCCGGGGTAGCATTCACTTTGGATGGGCGCCGGCTTGGAAGGGGAAAGGCGTTTTATGACCGGCTGCTGGCTTCCGCTCGCGGCATCACGTGCGGAGTGGCGTTTGATGAACAAATCGTGGACGCCATTCCGACGGAGCCCCATGACATTCGTTTGGACCTTATTTTGACGCCGTCGCTCTGGCACCGGACGGGCTGGCGCGCGGTCTGGAAATGATTTTGGCGGCACAATTTGTCTGGCAAGGCGCTTTGCTGGCCCTCGCGGGTTTTCTGCTTGGCTACTTGGTTTTTATTTGGAAACAGCGCAAACTCCAGACAGCGCGGGCGGAAGAGGAAAAGTCGCTTTTGGGCAGCGCGCAAAGGGAAGCCGAGGCCATTTTGCGCGAAGCGCGTCTCGCCGCCAACGAAGAAGCGCTAAAGCTCCGCGATCAAACAGAAAAATCCTTCGGCGCGCGCCGCCGTGAGCTGGCCGACCTTGAACAACGGCTGTCGGAACGGGAATCATTGATCAATCGCCAGTTGGAGGGACTCGTCCAGCGAGAGAAGGATTTGCGGGACAGACAGCAAGAGTTTGAAGATAAGAAGTGCGCGGTCGAGGCCGAGCGCAATGAACTCGTCTGGCTTGCCAAGCTTCGCAGAGAGCAGCTTCAGAAACTGTCTCATCTCGGTGAAACAGAAGCCCGCGCCCTGCTGCTGAAGGAAGCCGAGCAGGACGCGTTACAGGACGCAACGGATCTGACGAGGCATATTTTGGAAGAAGCCCGGCTCAAGGCGGAAGACCAGGCCCGCCGCATCATAAGCCTTGCCATCCAACGCTATGCCGGTGAACACACTTTCGAGACGACCACCGCAACCGTCGCGTTGCAGGGCGATGACATCAAAGGACGAATCATCGGCCGCGAAGGGCGCAACATCCGCGCCTTCGAGGCCGCCACAGGCATCACTGTTCTCATTGACGATACACCGAATGCTGTGGTCCTGTCCGGCTTCGATCCGGTGCGTCGCGAAATCGCGCGCGAAGCAATGCAGCGGTTGATTCTCGACGGACGCATTCATCCGACGCGGATCGAGGAGGTCGTTACCAAGGTGTCTCAGGAAATGGACGAGACCATTCTACGGGCGGGCGAGGAGGCCGTATTCAAACTGGGATTGCCGCCAATGCACGCGGAAATCGTCAAATTGCTCGGTCGCCTCCGCTTCCGCCACAGCTTTTCGCAGAACATTCTCGATCACTCGGTCGAAGTCGCGCAGTTGATGGCGCTGATGGCGGCCGAACTCGGACTCGACATCGCCGCGGCCAAGCGCTCCGGCTTGTTGCACGACATTGGGAAGGCGATCAATCACGAGGTCGAGGGGTCACACGCGATCATTGGGGCGGAATTCATCAGGCGCTGCGGGGAATCGGAAGATGTGATCAATGGCGTTGCTTCACACCACGATGAGGTCCCTCACACCAACGTCCTCGGTATCCTCGTCAGCGCCGCCGACGCCATCAGCGCCTCGCGGCCGGGCGCGCGTTCGGAAACAATGACAACCTACGTCAACCGGCTGGAGAACCTGGAGAAAATCGGGCTTTCCTTCCCGGGTGTTGACAGATGCTTCGCGGTGCAGGCCGGCCGCGAATTAAGGGTCGTCGTCCAACCGGACCAAATCGACGACGAAAAAGCATTCCTTCTCGCCCGAAACATTGCGCGGAAAATTGAGGAAACCCTCCAGTACCCGGGGCAGATCCGCGTTACAGTCGTTCGAGAGACGCGTTGCGTCGAATTCGCAAAGTAACGGACCTGAAAAAGGCGGTGAACAGGACGTAAAACTATCGCCCCTCGTACATCGCCGGCGGCAAGCCCGTTTCCCATCCCTGCGGTTGATTCCATGGCCGGGCCGACGCGTTCTCGGGCTCGAGGCTGGCGCAACCCGAAAGAAATAAACCGATCATGCCGCACAACAAAAGCAACCAGCAGCGAAATGCGATGACAGGTTCACGCGTCATGTTCTTAAAGACCAACCAGGGCGACATCACCTTCCATGATTTCGCCCCGCTTCCAGTCCGAGAGTACATTGGCGACACTGCGATGAGGTTCAGTCGTGAGGATGCGAATCTTGGCCACGAGCTTACCAGAACGATTCACGAGCATCTCACCCCGCGGCAACACCCGATCGTCCGCACCGATGTCCAGCACGACGAATTCATATTTCGGATCAACCGCGATAACCTTGCCTTTCAGGTCGACCGGTAACTTAACCTTGTCGATCTTTCCCGTCAGTAGATCCAACTCTGTCTGTGTCTGATTAAGCGTGCGTCCCAAGAGCTTATTCTCTCCTTTTAACGCG
Organism: Candidatus Angelobacter sp.; assembly: GCA_035607015.1. Classification (NCBI taxonomy): domain Bacteria; kingdom Pseudomonadati; phylum Acidobacteriota; class Terriglobia; genus Candidatus Angelobacter; species Candidatus Angelobacter sp. The sequence goes on from DATNDF010000283.1 coordinate 6,561, forward strand.
TCGTTCTCGCCGACGAGTTTCTTGTTTTCCACCATTATCGCTTTTAACTCGTCAATCGACCGGCCCAACGCCAGCCAGGCCGCCAGCTTCGCCTGCGAATCGTTCCGTTCCAGCGTTGTTTTGTCGAGACGAGTCGCCAGGTCGTTGGCGCGCTTCTCCTGTTGATCGGCCTTTTCGGTCGCCGCCGCGAGGTCGTTTTTCGCGGTGTCGAGATCCTTTTTGGCCTTGTCAGCGGCAGCCGTGGCGTCACGTGCCTCCTTTTTGGCCTTTGCTTCTGCCGATTGCGCCGCGCTCAGACTGGTTTTCGTTGTGTCCAGTTCTGTCCTGAGACCTTCGATGTTCTTGGCAACCTTCATCTGGCTTACCGTCAAAGCGGCGATGCCTGCCACAACCGCGATGATTAAGGAAATCCTAAGCATGGTTCGTTTCTATGGTTGACTGCATTTACACTAAACATTCGATCCGGCGGTGTCAATGTCCCCCGTAAAGAATTGCCAGAGAAATCACTGATACCGGGCGGCGGCGCTCAATAAACGATCTCGAAAGGTCCTTCCGCCACGACAAAAGCCGTCGGCAGGCTCCAGACCGGAACACCGTCGGTTTGCCCTTTTTCAGCAGTTGCTTTGCCATTTTTGTCGAAGAGCTGCCACGCCAACGCGCCACCCTTTTCCCAAGCCGTGCCCTCGGTCCAGGCGAGCAAAACGTCGCCTTTGGAATTCGCGGCGATGGCCGGGTGTTTGGATTTTTCGCCTGACGCCGGCGAAGCAGCGCGGGAAATGGTCAAAGTTTCCGGATCGATCAAGCTGAATCCGACATGTCCCTCCCGTTCAGTCGCGGCCACTACGCCGACGCCGGCTTCAGCAAATGAACAACTGCTCATCGGGCAGCCATTGATCATCCATTTGTTCACCGTCGAAAGTTCAAAGCTCAAGCCGTGATCATGCGAAACGAGCAACGTCATGTCGCGACTGATCCCGTTTGCCGCGCGGTAGAGTATATAGACCAGCCCCCTGGAGTCGGCGTACGCTTTCATCCCGCAACAGCCACACGCACCGGTCAGCTTTGCGTTCGCGCGTCCCTCGCGTTGGAACGTTGCGCCGTCGTCGGTCGAACGTGCGACAAACACCGCGCGTCCAACTTCTCCTTTTTCGTTTCCGGGAGGACTCGCATGCCAGGCCACGTAAACGTTCCCGCCGGAATCGGCGGCGACGGATCCGCCGCCGTCAAGTCCCGCCGCCCACGTGATGACGTTGCGTTCAGGTTCAAACGCGGTACCTGCGTCATTCAGACGCGTGTAGAGCATGGGCGTGGCCTCCCTGCCGTTTACAATCGGCCGGACGGCGCCTTCGCCCCCCATCCAGGCAACATGCACGCAACCCTTCCTACCGACCGCCAACTGCGCGCCACGAATCGTGCCCGTGGCGATGACGCTGCCGGTCCGGCGATTAACGCGTATCGGCCGAGAAAACGTCGTCTGACCCGGTTCCCGCCTTACGTAAAAAGCATCGCCTGCCTGCGGTTTGCCCTTGAAGTAAATCAGATGGACAGTGCCTTTGGCATCGACCACCGCCTGTGGTTGTATTCCGCCGTCAGGAGTTCGGATCAAACTGACTCGGACCGGCATTTCGCCCGCGGGTGCTTTCAAATTACCGGCCAGAAGCACGCACAGTGCGGAGCGAACAAGCAATGTCATTTGATTATCAGCAATTACGCAAATGGCCGAGGAAATCCGCTACCACCACGAAAAAGTGACACCCCGGGAGTAGAAACGAGGCCCACCGCTCGGGGGTGGTCACGCTTTTTGCACTTCGACATCCAACGTGTGCTTGCGAATCTCTTCAAGCAGTTGAGTCGGGCTGAAAGGCTTGGTTAGAAAGATCGCCGCCCCCGAAGATTCTGCTTCCTCGCGGCTATACTTGTGCGGGTTGGCCGTCAGCATGATAACCGGAATGGCGCGGGTGGATGGCTCTTGTTTGAGCTGCCTCAGCGCGGTGATCCCATCCATGTTCGGCATCATGGCATCCATGACAACTACGCTGGGATTCTCCCGCGTGACTGCTTCGATGGCCTCGCGTCCGTTGCGGGCTTTGATCATCTCGTAGCCGGCATTTTCCAGATGATGCTGAATCAACCGCAACATGAACGGCTCGTCATCCACGATCAGAATTTTGTGCGGCATAACGGCGCTGTCGGCGATTTTCACTGCGCCATGATCAGGAAAGTCTGATCATCTTTCAAGCTCGTATTCGCTTGAAATTTCAGCAGTTCGGAAACCAGTTCATTCTTCAGATCTTCGGCCTTGTGCGGGCGCATCGTGGCACTCTTAAGCCATTCCATTAGTCGTTCCTGACCAAAGAGTTCACCTTGAGCGTTGCGCGCCTCGGTCAATCCGTCCGTGTAAAGGAGGACGCGGCAGTTTGCGGGCAATTCCGCTGTTTCATCGGTGAACGGGGTGTCGGGCAATATACCCAGGGGCATGCCTTCGGGAGACAGGGGCTTGACTGCGCCATCACCTGCAACAGCCAACAGCAAGGGACAATGGCCCGCGCTCGCCGTGACCAAACGGCGTTCTCGAGCATCCACATAAACAAGCTGTGCCGTGATGAACATGTCCACCTCGGATAGTTCATCGAACAGCAGGCGGTTCACTCGCGACAGCAGCTCGGATGGCTGACGGGTCAACTCCGGCAACGCCCGCAAAAGGCTTCGCAAGATCGCCGCAAACATTGCGGCGGGGATACCCTTTCCCATCACGTCGGCAATAATCAGCAACAGTGAGTCATCAGACAGCTTGACCACGTCGTAAAAATCACCTCCAACCTGGCGCGCGCTCTCGCAGTAGCCGGCCAAACCGAACCCCGGCAGTTGCGGCAGCGTCTTCAGCAGCAGCGAACGCTGAATGTTCTTGGCGATTTGCAGGTCGCGCGCCATTAAAAGATTGTTGACTTGTTCTTCCTGGAAACGTGTGTTGACGATTTGAATGGCCAGAAAGTCAGCGAACGTATGCACCACATTCGTTTGCGCCGCAGAAAATGGAATCGGAGAGACCGTTTTGCCCACCGTGAGCGTGCCGATCAGAGAATCGCCGAAGTAGAACGGGTGAATCAAGCCCAGCGAGTCCGGCCTGACCCGCCGCAGCGGGTCACCAGGATCCAGTAATTTCTGTTGGTCGAACCAAATGTCCTGCCGGTTCATCGCGGAACGAACCTCTGCGGGTGCGACACCGCCCGCCAACGTCTGGACTTCCAAGGGTTCCAAGTCCAGCTCTTCTTCGGATGCCGTGAACACAATCAGCCGCGACCCGTCCTTGGGCACCAGCCGCAGCACAAACCAATCTGCCGCGGTGATTCGAAGCAGGTCGATCAACAAGCGCCGCGCAAAATCCTCCAAACCGACGGATCTGCCCTGTTCTGCGCTATATCTGAAAATTGCGGACAAGCTTTCATAACAGGAGCCCAGTTCCTCGGCCATGTCATTGATGATTTGTTCGCTTTCGCCCAGCCGGCGATGCAGATCCTCCACGTTTGCCGTGGACACGGCGGTACCTCCGGACGACCGGGCGCGGCTTTTGCGCAGACGCAGGGAATTCTGGCCAATGCCGCGAAAATACTCGACGCCGTCCATAAGCGACTGAATGAGGTACAGCCCGCGCCCCCGCTCGCTGTCCGAATCTGGCAGTTGGATGTGGCCGGACCAGTCGAACCCTGGCGTTCGATCATTGACGTACAGCTCGACCCTCGACGCATTGCAGACGACCTCAATTTCAACCGGCTCGTTTTTTTCCTCTTCGCGGACATAGTTGATCGCGTTGTTGCACGCTTCAGCCAGCGCCAGCTCCCAAGTGGCCAGTTCCTTGTCGGTCAGACCGTGCTCGGCGAGGAATCCGCGGACGGCCAAAACCGCTGGCCGGACTTCCGTAAGGTCGCAACCCAGCGAGATGCGGAGAGCAACTCCGCGGGAGGACTTGCCGGGTGGTTCGGACATGGCGCTACCTCTTGACGATTTCGAAGACCCGGTGCAATCGCGTCAGCTCAAGGATCTGATGAACCGGCGGCGTGGGATTCAGCAATTTCACGACGCCACCCCGGGTGCAGGCGGTCTTTTGCAGGGAGATCAGCGCTCCAAGGCCGCAACTGTCCAGGAACGATGTTTGAGACAAATCAATGTCTATATTCTTCAGGCGTTCGGCCAGCGCGCCCCGTACTTGGTCGCGAAATGAATTCGCGTTCGCGGCGCTCAATTCTTTTACACCGTCGATATTCAGCGTGTCCCCTCTTACCTGTACTTTAATGTTCATACGTTTTCTTCCCAAAATAAACAAAAGCGGCCCAGCGACGCGCAACGGGTCTCCACGGAAATCCGCAGATCATTCCTCATCAAGGCCGCAAGACTGCCTACATTACTAAAACCAACTTCGGTTGCAAGTGTTCACCATTCACCTTCCATCTTCACATGCGCTGCCGAACGTCGTGTCTGGTTCGCACCGGCATACTGGGATCCGTCGATGTTCGACCAATCGTCTTCCGGTCCGTCTGGCGACCCTGCGGCTGGCGTCGAAGGTCATCGCGTGGGTTCTCGCGCGCCGACCAGGTCGGCCTGCAACCTGTTAAGCGGTCGCAGGAATCCTTTATGCGCCAAAAATCGCCTTGACTAAGCATTGGGGCACCCGAAAAGTTGCGCTCAAATCTGGCAGGCTTGACCGGGCAGATGTTGATTCTGCCTCGCTATGGGGAGGGATTTGTGGTATCCCCAAAATACTGTGCGTTTAATTACGGGTAACGCGACTCCTGATCGCGCCAGCTGATAAAAGCGGTGTGCATCGGAATGAACAAATGCCAAAGGTGATTTCACGCCCGGTTGGAGTGTGCTGCGGCTTACACGAAGTCCTCGCCGTCTTCGCACGAAAGCCTTCCCCCGGCCAGAACCGTTCGCTGTTGCGTCTCCTGGTTTCATGGTTCGCCATCGCCGTCCTTGCCGTCTGCTCTGCGTGGGCCGCGGAAAGAGTTACGCCCATCCGGGAACTTCTGCGCGACACGAACGGCGATTTTGTTCCGGACCGGCTCGGCGAATCGTTCACGATCTCCGGTATTTTGACCTCGGATCCTTTCAATCTTACCGGGTTCGGCGCCGACTCCTCCGCGGAATACGCTTCACTTGTCAATCTACAGGACAACACGGGCGGAATCGCCTTGTTCACTCGCAACACGGCGCTGCTCAGCACCGGATTCAAACGCGGCGATGTAGTCCAGGCGCGTGGAAAGCTGTCCCAGCACAATGGCACGGAAGAGCTGATCCTCACGGAGATCCGCCGGTTGGGATCCGAAACACTGCCCAAACCCCGCGATGTGCTGGCGGTGGATTTACAAAGCGAGCGTTACTCCGGCCAGCTGGTTCGCGTGACCGGGGAACTTGCCGCGCCAGTGGACCTTCTGGAAAAAAAACGTGGCCTGGTGCTGCGTGACCGTTCCGGTGAAATCCCGGTGTTCGCTTCCGACCGGTTGTTCACCAATCCGCAATTCGCGAACCGGCTGATGCGGGGCGGCAGAATCGAACTTATCGGCATCGCGGGCCAGTCTTGCAAGGACCCGCCGTTCAATACCGGCTACCGGTTGATCCCACGCGATGCGACAGACTTCGGTTTCTTTCCGGTGCCGCCGTATCGGTTCATCGCCATGTGCCTTGCGGTCTCCGCCCTCCTGATAGCGTCCGTTTATCTGTGGCTGCGACGCCGCAGCGCTGAGCGGCACGCCCGCGAACTTACGCTCCTGACCGAAAGTCTCAAACTTTCCGAAGAAGCGCTGCGTCAAAGCGAGGAGCGATTTCGCAAGGCCTTCGAGGAGGGTCCCGTTGGGATCGTGCTGGGAAGTCCCGACTTCCGGATCCTCAAAGCCAACCGCGCTCTCTGCCAGATGCTCGGTTATGCCGAGCATGAACTGACCGGACTTCGCTTCGTTGACATCACTCACCCCGAGGATGCGGAACCAACGTTGCAACTGGGACAAAAACTGTTCAGCGGCGAGGTTTCCACTTATCAACTTGAAAAACGATACATTACGAAGGGACAGCGGGTCATCTGGGCCAACCTGACGGCTTCTCTGATTCGGGCGCCGGACGGCAAGGCGCTTTACGCGCTGGGTGTCATCGAGGACATCTCGGCGCGACGAGATGCGGAAAGAATCCTCGAAAACAGCGAGCGCCGTTTCCGCGCGCTTATCGAGAAAAGCTCGGATTGCATTTCACTCATCAATCCAACCGGAACGATCCTGTACGATGCCGAACCGGCAACCCTGCGCAATCTGGGTTATGCCAGCGGCGACCTCGTCGGGAGGAACGCGTTTGAGTTCGTCCATCCTGAAGATGTCGAGATCACCCGGAAACTGTTCAACGATCTGATTCAAAAGCCGGGCCGCGCCATCACGACGCAGTACCGCCTGCGTCACAAGGACGGCTCGTGGCACTGGATGGAAGGGACGGGAACCAATCTGCTGAACGAACCGGGCGTGCAGGCCATCGTTATCAACGCGCGGGACGTGACCGAACGCAAACTGTCCGAGGAAAAACTCAGAAGGTCCGAGGAGCGATTTTCAAAGGCATTCCTGGCCAGCCCCGCCGCCATCACCATCGCCACGCTGAAGGAGGGCCGTTTCATTGACGCGAACGACAGCTTCCTGCAATTGATGGGATATTCCCGTGAAGAAGTGATCGGCCGCACGGCCCTGGACCTCGGGATGTGGGTCAGCCCCGATGACCGTTCCTATTTTGCTCGCCGCCTTCAGGACGGAGGCTCGCTCCGCAATCACGAATGTTCGTTCCGGACCAAATCGGATGAAATTCGCGAGGGCCTCGGCGCCGCGGAGTTGATCGACCTAAAAGGTGAACCGTGCATCCTGACACTGATTCTCGACATCACCGATCGCAAACGCGTTGAGGTCGAACTGGCCAAGGCACGCGATGAAGCACTCGAATCGGCACGCATCAAGTCAGAATTCCTCGCCAACATCAGCCACGAAGTCCGCACTCCGTTGAACGGGATCATCGGCATGACTGTTTTGCTTCAGGACACGGTGATGAATCCGGACCAGCGGCACTTCCTGCAAACAATTCAAGCCAGCGCTGATTCGCTGTTGACGATCATCAACGACATTCTGGACTTCTCAAAAATCGAGGCGGGCAAATTGCAGTTCGAGACGCTTGATTTTGATCTGCGCGGCACGGTCGAGAACACGGTCGAACTGCTGGCCGGACGCGCTCACTCCAAGCAAGTCGAGCTTATCGCGGCTGTTTACGATGACGTACCGGTTCTGTTGCGGGGTGACCCGGGCCGGCTTCGCCAGGTCATTACCAATCTGCTTGTCAACGGAATCAAGTTCACCGAGAAGGGAGAAGTGGCTCTCCGCGTGACCCGAGAAAGCGAAACGAATACTCATGTAACGGTCTGTTTCACGGTCACCGACACGGGCATCGGCATCGCCCCTGACGCATTGCCCTATCTATTCCAGGCTTTTTCACAGGCCGACGGCTCCACGACGCGCAAGTATGGCGGGACCGGACTCGGCCTGGCGATCTCCAAGCAACTCGTCGAGTTGATGGGGGGGCAGATCGGAGTCGAGAGCACTTTGGGGAAGGGCTCCACTTTTTGGTTTACGGCCGTATTCGAGAAGCGCCAGCAATCTGCGCAACCATCGCCTGCAAAACACATCCCACCCGGTTTGCGGGTGCTCGTCGTTGATGATAACGAGACAAACCGCAGCATCCTTTTGCGCCAGACGGAAGCGCTCGGAATGCGACCCGTGGGCGCGGCCAACGGGACGCAAGCCTTGGAGATGCTGCGACGCGAGGCCGCCGCCGACGATCCCTTCACGCTGGCTATTCTGGACATGCAAATGCCGGAAATGGACGGCCTGACGCTTGCGCGCGCAATCAAGGCGGAACCTGCCATTGCGAAAACACGCCTGTTGCTGATGACTTCGCTCGGTCCGCGCAGCGACACCGCCCTGCTGCGTGCCGCCGGTGTGGGAGCCTTCCTCGTCAAACCGGTGAAGCAAGCTCAACTTGTGGACTGCCTGGTTGCCGCTTTGACCACCACTGCGCCAAGTGAAACACGATTCTGGCAACAGCGCCGTGATGGTGCCACGGGTCCGGCTCAAACCCTCCCGCGCCCCGAGGTGCCTCCGGTCCACGTTCTGGTTGCTGAAGACAATGCCATCAATCAGAAGGTGGCGATTGGCCTGCTGGAAAAACTCGGACACCGCGCGGTTGCCGTCGCCAACGGCCAGGAGGTTTTGAACGCCCTGGGCCTGGTTTCCTACGACATCATTTTCATGGATTGTCAGTTGCCGGAGTTGGACGGGTACAAGACGACAATGGAAATACGCAAGCGCGAGGCTGTTTCTGGCAATGGCACCGCCAAACGCGCCTACATCATCGCCATGACGAGCTACGCGGTGAACGGCGCTCGCGAAAAATGTCTTGCCGCGGGCATGGACGATTATGTCAGCAAGCCGGTCCAGTTGAACGCGCTTGAAGAAGCGCTCAGGCGCGCCATCGAACATCTCGGCCAACCGGTCACTCAAAGCAGAAATGGGGGCGAATCAGTCAT
>DATNDF010000284.1 GCA_035607015.1 Candidatus Angelobacter sp.
CCAACGGCTATTATCCAAATGCAGGTTTGGCGAAAGGCAAAGATGGCAACTTCTACGGCACAACCATTTCGGGTGGAGCGTACGGTAATGGAACGATATTCAGAGTCACCACCAACGGCAGCCTGACGCGGCTGCTCTCGATCAATTTCAACCCTTACGCAACCGCGACAGGCGGTTTGGCGCAGGGCAGCGACGGCAATTTCTACGGGGTAACTCACCCCGGCGCGGACGTAGGCGAAACGACGCCTGGCACGGTGTTCAAAATGACTCCGACCGGCCATTTGGTGACGTTGTTATCGTTGGACCCCGCCGTTGGCTACCTGAGCTACCCGCCTATACAAGCGAGCGATGGAAATCTTTACGGCACCACTGGCTTCTTTTTCCGAAGTGAAGTTTTACAAGGAATTGTTTACAAAATAATGCCTGACGGCACCTGGACAAACCTGGTTGCACTCGACAGCCTTGATCTCGCCTACGGAGTTTCGCTCGTGCAGGGCGCAGACGGTAATCTCTACGGTACTGCCGCCGGCAGTGATCTCTCGATCGACGACGGATATGGTCCAGGGGCCATTTTCCGCATCGTGGTGCCACCGCCGCCACCTACCCTCACGATCGCGCAAGAGGGAAACCAAATGGTTTTTTCCTGGCCGACCAATGCCGCTGGATTTGTGCTCCAATTGACTACGAACCTTACTCCGCCGATCGTCTGGAGTGATTCGACCGACGCCTCCGCCGTCGTCGGCACGCAATTCACCGTCACCAACGTCAACTCTGCCGTCGAGCAGTTTTTTCGCCTAAAGCAACCGTAAACGCATTGACGAATCAAAGCGGGCGGCCAGGAAGAATTCCTCCGGCACATTCATTTTCCTCGCAATTGCTTCTCTAAAACTCGCGGGTTCCACAATGGACTCAAATAGTTTTCCACAGCGTGTCCGCCATTTCACCTGGCATCACGGTGACGGCGACGCTGGCGGCTTTGCACGCGGCAACGCACGCACAGGGTGGCAATGTATGTGTTGTAAAGAAGTGTTGGATTCGGGTGCCCTAACATGACTGCTGGCGTGGAACGCGTCCACTCGTTTGAGACAAAGAAGGATTTCGTGTTGGGCGATGTCACTGAGATCGGTTAGGCCAGCAGTGTTGCTCTCAAGAAATTTCGCATTCCGCTGATCCCTGAAATTGGTCGCTTGCTCTTGCGTTTCAAAGCCTCGGATGTCCGGCTTGGTGTCATTTTTCTTGCCAACGTTTACGCCCTAAGTCAGATTTTCGCAGCGATGCTTTCAGGCTGGAGTTGGTCACCTTTTGCGAGTGTTTTTGGCATTCAGGAAACACTCCGAAGATGAATTCTGAACCTTTTAGGACCATCGCAGAGCATTGGTGGATGGGGTCGTAGCTCAGTTGGTAGAGCGTCTCGTTCGCAATGAGAAGGTCAGGGGTTCGACTCCCCTCGGCTCCACCATTCCGAAGTCAGCCTTTCCCTTCGATCACTTCACGGTTCGTCGAAATGTCGCTCGAACTGGCAAACGCCGGGGATTTACGCGATTTCGAGTCCGGTTGGATTTTGACCAGGTTCTGTTCCGCGGCAACTTCGTCCAGCAGCGCATCAATCCAGAGCAGCACATTGCGTTTCTGCCGCTCCAGCCACCAGCCAAAAACGGACAGTGAAAGCAACAGTAACCAGATCCACGGATGCGCCGGGGTCAACATGGCGATCACCAGGGATTCCGCGCCGCAAGCGGCCCAAAACGCAATTCGTGCCGGCAGCGACCAGTTGGCCTTCAGCCGGCACCGGAAAACTCTTTTCCCCCGGCCAAGTTCCTCCGTGACCGTCGTCAAGCGCAGCCGGCTCCAGCGGCTGCCGAAGATTTCCACATCGTGATCGCTCCAGCCGGCATCGGTTTTGTACTGCCATTCCTCGGCGTGTAGTTTGGAGAGGACACCCTGGAGAAAAAAGTACCGGTCCTGGCCGGCCTCCGACCCGTAGCAAGTCAGTCTGGCGGATCTCAAGCCATCAAGGCCCGCGGTCGGGACGGCGCGTTTGAAGACCGGCGGCTCGGAGCGGGCCGTAAGGCGCCAACCGTAACGCGCCCAACCGCGCACTATCGGCTGCAGCAGGAACAGCAACGCGACGAGCGGACGAGACCATCTTCGCTTTTTCCTCTTCGGCAGCTCCGCCTGCGCCGCGGCGAGGGCGCAAACGCCGAGTGAAATGCAAATGCTCGTCACCGCAACCGGCAGCAACGCGTAAAACGACGCGGACAACACCAGCAGCGGCAGGGTGATCAACACATGGTATTCGAGCGATGTGAAAAACATCAGCAGAAAGGCCGGCTGGGGAATGTACAGTTTCTGAAAGAATCCGCTGCCGAACAAACCGTGGTAAATGACCGGCCGCTGCAGCGTCACGCCGAACTTCGAGGCGGTATAGATTCGCCCGCGCCACATGCCGCCGCCGAAGAAGTTGAAGTATTCCGGGTGCTTGCGCATCAGCAGGGCCTCGGCCTCGCCGTAGCCGATCTGCTGCTTCAGGTAGGCGCGGATGGTCGAGCGTCGATAGTGCCAGACGAAGCCCGCCGGGCTGAAACCGATCCTGCCGCCCCGCTCCTGCAACCGCCAGCACATGTCCACGTCGTCGCCCGCCTTTTGGAACACCGGATCGAAACCGCCGATTTCTTCGAGCGCCCACTTGTAAAACGCCATGTTGCAGCCGGGGATGTGTTCGGCGTCCCGGTCCGACAACATTACGTGCGCAGGCCCGCCGGGCGAAACCATGACCGCTGCGGCAACGCATGAATCGTCTGGTGGAAGAAAATTGTGTCCACCGACAGCGACGAATTCGCCGCTCAACAAATCGCCGACGAGGTAATAGAGCCAGTCTTCATCCGCCCGGCAGTCGGAATCGGTGAACGCAATGATTTCGCCGACGGCCGCGCTGATGCCGGTATTGCGCGCGACGGAGAGGCCGTGGTTGTCCTGGCGGACATAGCGAATTTTGCCAAACTCTTTCGCAATGTCCGGCGTGGAATCGGTCGAGCCGTCATCCACGAGGATGACTTCGTAATCAGGATAATTCAGGCTCACAAGAGAGCCAAGGCATGCCTTGAGCGTGCGCGCACCATTGTACGATGCGACCACGACGGAAACCTTTGGAAGACGTGGCAATGGAAAATGCGGCGAGCCGCCAAAGACCTTTTGGACCGTCCAAAACGACTCCTTCGGTTTGCGATCGCGCCCGGTGATGCCGAAACCCCAATCTTCAATCCGCCGACCGCTTCTGAACCAGTCGTCCGTGTAACTGAAGAGGACGGCGCCGGCCAGACCCGCGCGAAAGACCGATTCAATCTGCCAGCCGAGGATTTCACACTTGTTCGGCTCACTCTCGCGGATGGAGTCAATGCCGAATTCACCGAGGATGAGCGGTCTGGTGTCTGCGAGCATCTGTAACCTGGCGAGATAGCTTTCAAACGTCTTCTTTTGGTGCAGGTAAACGTTGAAACAGACGAAGTCGATGTTTTGCGGATGAATGAACTCAGTCGGCGGAAACGAAGCGAAGGTGCACAAACAGTCCGGATCGGTGGATTTGGCGATCTCCACGAGTTCTTCGATAAAGTCCGTCACGGCGCGCGCGCCGCTCCAGCGGACGATTTCCGCGGGGATCTCGTTCACCACGCTGCAGGCGAATACCGCGGGGTGGCCCGCCCAGGCGGCCACGGCGTTTCGCACAGCCGCTCGTGCCTCCGCCTTTGCGTTTGACGATTCGAGGAAACACAGATGGTTCGGCCACGGCACATCCACGAGAACTTTGAGGTGATGCCCGGTCGCGAGATCCAGAAACCAGCGTGGAGGTGGGCAGTAAACCCGGACGAGATTGGCGTCCAGTTCGCGAAGCTGAAGAAAATCGCGCGCCACCTGATCGGGCGAGGGAAACATCTCTCCCTGCGCGTTCGGCGCAAACGGACCGTAGGCAAGACCCTTCACATGGAATTTTTCCCGGCCGAGCCGGAAAAACTTTCCATCCACGCTTACTCGCGGTGCGGGTTTGCTGTGAGCACTCATGGCGGTACGCGAATTTCGGGGTCAGATTTTTCGGCGCAGCATGAGCACACCAAGGAGCGGGCAACGGTCCGGCCGGATCCCGAGAGGCAGTCCGCAAAACAACAGGGGCATGACGCTGCCGATCACAGATCCGGAGCAGGGCAACTTCCGCACAGGACTTCTATTACGTAAGCAAAATGACTTCGGCAACTGAATTGAAATTCAAATTGTTTCGAGGCGGGCGGCGATCGTGTCGAGTCGACGTCACGAGACGCTCACCAGCCGGCCACCGCGACGGACACGATAGCGGCGGCAACGCCACTCAACCGTGTTGCCGAGGAATGCAAACACCCAGATCAACACGTTCAACAAGTCTTTCGCAGGCGCCAGCCAAAAATTATGCACATGCGTCAGGGACTGGGTCAGTTTTTGTTGGTTCCTCATGGCGGTCAGGATGCGCGCCAGCAGGCATGCGGCAACAATCCACGAGCAGTCGGGCAGGCGCAAAACGCCCGTCCTGTAACCGGTCGCTCCCTGCCAGGAACCGGCGAAATGCGCTCCGGTTGAGACAAGTTGAACGATCCACCATAGCAGCGGCCACAGCGTGGCGTTGCCAAGGAGGCTGAAAAAATAAGGCAGCGGCTGACAGACGCGGATCGTGCGCGCCCAGCGGAGCTGGTGGCGCCACACTTCGCTCCAGCTCTTCGGCGATTCCCAACACTCGACGACGACCGGCGAAAGAACAATCCGCCCGCCTCGCCTTGCGATCATGTTGCCGAGTTGATAGTCATCAGCCAGAAAATCAACGAGCGCCTGAAATCCCCCGATGCCGTCGATTTGTGCCCGGGTCGTGGTCATGGCCGCGCCCAAGGCGAAGTCGAGCGGTTTGAGGCTTTGCGATTGCAGTACCTGGCTCCAAAAATCCGCGTTGATGGCGATGGCCTCCCACTGCATCGCCGTGGTCGTGGGATTGGCCAGATGATAAAAGCAATTCACCAGCCCAACGGCCGGATCACGCAACGGAGCGACGACGTTGGCCAGGAAATCCGGGGGCACCCGCACATCCGCGTCGCTGACGACGATCAGGTCGTGTTTGGCCAGACGTTGCAGTTGGGCCAGCGTCGAGACCTTGGCGTTGGCGCCAAGAGACGCATTGCAAACAACCAATTGAACATCCCGCGTACGATGTTTTGCGATCAGCTGCCGGGCGATTTCGCAAACCGGGTCATCAGTCGAGTCAACTCCGAACAAAATCTGTGTTGCAGCAGGATAATCCTGCGTCAGCCAGCTTTCCAGGCAGTGCAGCGTTTCGCCGTCGGCGTTCTTCAGTGGTTTCAGAAGCGTGACCGGTGGCGCAAAACCCTTGTCCGTGGCGCGCTGATGAAGTGGAAATCGCAGTCCGACGACGAATTGCCAAAGCGTCAACGCGAGGCTGAGGAGCGTGAGCGCTGCCAGAATGACGTTCAACACCACGCTTGGTTCTTAACAAGGATCAACGCGGTCAAAAAGGTTTTTCCGAACGAGAGTGACCCCGTTGAAGCGTCGGAGGTGCAACGCCGACCGGGAAAGGACGGGGCCGATTCACCGTTACAACCACTCTTTGATCTTTTGCTCATACCGGATGTAGATGAAGCCGAGAATCAGCAGCACGATGCCGAGCGCCATGAAGCTGAGGATTTGATAGAGCCTGTCGAGTTTCCACACGTCCAAAATCACCACACGGCCGAGCGCGCAACCGAGCACGCCCAGGCCGAGCCAGCGATAGATCCGTTCGCTCATCAGAACTCCCGTGACGAACACCAGCAGGGCCAGCACAGCCCAGCAAACCGTCAGGTAAAATCCGTCCGATTGCAGAAACACGATCCATTTCGACGCGAACCGCCAAAGGCTCAACCCACCCAGCATAATCATCGTTGTGTGCAAGCCTTCGGCGAACTCAAAATGTTCGGGCAAATGCCGGGCGAGACGTTGCTGGCCGAGCAGGACAAGAATGGCAAGCAGGTTTGGCCAATATACGATCGTGTCACCCTGGAACGGAAACCAGAAGAGCCAGAATCCGGCGGCCGTGAGCACCGCGCCGCACTGCAAGCCTTCGCGGTTCTTGCGCCACCCGGCTTCCCAGAAAACCAGCGCGCCGGAGAGCGACAACACCCAGAACCGTTCCCGGCCCGCGATGTATTGATAGACCCAGGCGAGCGACATGAGCAGCGCAGCCCAGCGATAGACCAGCGCGATGGGCAGAATGGATTCGCCGTAGCCGGCGCTGAGTTCGGGCCGGCGATTGAACCAGCGCGCCACGCCGAATGAAAGGGCGACGAGCGAGGCCATCGGCACGAGCGCCACATACCATTCCGGTTTGTCGCGCCACAACTGGTTCAGAAATTCCCAGGCGCTGACCGCGAGAAAGAACTGTCCGCACGCGGCCAGCAGCCATGCGCGCGTGACGGCGCCATATACGGTCAATCCAACGGCGAGCAGACTGGTGAATGCGAGCCAGACCGGCGCGTTGAACAGCGGATGCAACCAGAAGAACAGCATGCCGACCGTTGCGAGCGCGTAGAGTCCCTGGAACAATTGCGCGCCGTCGCGGTCGAACTTCAGCGTTCGTTGATGCTGCCACCAATGGCTGAGGCCAAGCGTGATGGCGACGAGCAGCGCAGGATTCCACCACGGAGGTGCGGGGTGTGTATCAATGGCCCCCCAAAGCCAGAATGCTTGCGCGAGCACAAGATAACCCTGGCCGAACAGCGTGATTTCCCGAATGCGCAACGCATAGAACGAAACGGTCAACAAAACGGTTTCCACGGCGAGGACCAGTGGAAGGTTTTCGTGCGCGGTGTTATTCCAGGTCGTCACCAGCAAGGTCACCAACGCCAGCGCCGAAAACGTCGCGGGCTGCGGGCGGATGCCGTCTGTATTATTCTCCGCACCGTGTCGTCGCGACCAGAACGCGTTGAAGGTCATGAGCAGTCCCACGCTCGCACCGAGGTAAAGGTCGGTGCGGTCGAATTGTTTCATCCCGAACACCGCCCAACTCACCGCAAGAAACGCTGTGAGGTACGCGCCGATTCGCAGGAGCAGGTTTTGTCGCTGGTCAGCGAGGATGAGGAGAATGACACTTTCAGCGGCGAGCATGATCGCCAGCTTCAGGCCGGTGAAATAGGTAATAAAGCCGACTGTGACGAGAACGAGCCCCTGCGTGAGGTAGCTGTTGATGACGATCTTCTCGGCGGCGAGCCGTCGCGCCGCCAGAGCAGCCAATCCCAACAAGACGGCGCCAAAACAAAGTGAGAGTTTCCAGAAAGAACCGGTGTTGACAGAAAGCTGCGTCAGCACGACGAGGCTGAAGAACGCGGCGTTGTTGACGGTCAGGAATGCGGCGCGTGGCTCGCCCGTGAATTTCTCATGACGCGAAAGGAAGACCGCGGCGGTGAACAGGAGCCAGTAACCAAGCAGAAACAGATTGCCGGGCTGGAAGCCGGCATTCGAGAGATTCGAGTGCCAGAGCCATTGGCCATCCACGTAGAAGCGCCAGTAGGTGTATCCGCCGTAAGTGGCGAACAGGCTGCCGAACGAGAGCGTTGTCCAGCGATTGCGCACGAAGAAGAACACGCCGGCCATGGTAAGCACCAGGTTCGAGTAAAGTGTGAACAGGCCGATGTTCGTGATGATGGACGTGTAATAAGCCAGGCCGACGGCGAAAATCGCGAGCAATTCTGATTTTTTGCGGTCGGCAAGCCAGGCCATGTATGCGGCCCACGCGAGAAGGAACACGCCGTCGAGCACGCCGCTTTGAATCACTTTCAGATTTGCGATGTGATGTGCGGCATAGGTCGTGAAATAAACGGCGGCGAGGCCACCTGCTAACAACACCTGCGCATAGTTTTTCAACGACTCCTGTTTGCGTTGCAGTCGCGCACCAAGACCGAGCAGCAGGCCGCTGCCGAGATACATGAGGAACAGTTTTCCGCCAGCGCCGAGTTTGGTGATGAAATTTTGGTAGGCGTAGTTGCCGAAGAACACCAGCGCTGTGAGTAACATCACAATGCCGATGCGCACGAGCCAGACCTTGCCCAGTTTCATTTCGAACGAGGATTCTTTTACCGGAGGCGCAGACGCGGCGGCGGGGATGAGCGGCGGCGGTTCCGACAGTTCGCGCGTTGGCGCTTCAGCCGTTGGCGCCGACTCGGACGCCTCCGGTTCCGATGCGGTCGCCACGAAGACGGCCTCCGGTTGAGGCGGGATGACGGGCGGCAGAGACGCCGGTGCCGCGATTTTCAGCGAAGTTGCCGATGCCTCCACGCCCGGTCGTGCCGGAGACGACGCCCCCGAGGGCGTGATTTCCATCTGCTTTATCGGGAATGGGGCGGCCGAGGGTTGTTCGACTGGTTTCAATTGTGCTTCGAATTGCTGCGTCTGCGTCCAGAGGAGATCCAACTCGTGTTGCAACGACTGCAACCTTTGTTTCAACCGCAACAGTTCCGCACGCTCCTGTTCGTTCATCGCCAGCCTTTCATTTGGTTACGGGCAAAAAGAACGTCGCTTCCGAATCTCTCGCAGAGCTTCGTCCGGATGACGACCTCCTCAAATCCCGTTCTGAGGCGCATTGCAGACGAGCGCCGCCCGACCGTGGCTTCACCCGGAACCCGAACAACTCTGAACGCGAAAAGGCGGCCCAACCAGCCCAAACTCTTGCGTCACCCCACCAATCAAAACCGGACCTGGTTTTCATGGCGGACAGTCTGACTGCGCGTCCCGTCTGGCCGTTAATCGAAAAAATGATGCGAAACATCGGGCTGCGTGATGGGTGGGGGGCGGCAGGCCGGACTTTGGCGTAATTGATTGTCTTGCACGAGAAGCTTTGAAAAACTCGGCGTCATTATGCAGCTGCGCGTGCTCAGTGTCATGGGGTGCCTGGTGCCTTTCGGCATCGCGGTCTTCGCCGGTGGTGAAAAAAAGTCCCCGGGCGAAGCAGGAGCAACCGGAATGAATTCGCCGAACTACCGGGTCGTTGCCGATACATTGATTCGCGCCGCGACAGAAACCGACTTCGCCTTTCGGCGGCTCGCGGAACTCTG
>DATNDF010000285.1 GCA_035607015.1 Candidatus Angelobacter sp.
CACAGGCCGCATCTGTTTGAACTGGAGCCCGAAATGTACTGGAGGAATCTGGCCGGCGCGGTGGACGTGAGTTTGATTCCCGGCACTCACGAACAGGTTTTGGACGAACCGCACGTCCAGACACTGGCTGGCAGATTGAGCGCCTGCCTGGAAAAGGCGCAGCTGCGAACCGAACGCTGATATCCGTTCCGTACCTTATGAACCTGCTTAAATTCCTTCTTAAACAATGCAGAGGCATGGTGGCCGTGACGGCCCTGACTGCCCTCTTCAGCGGCGCCTGCAACGCCGGCCTCATTGCATTGGTCAACCTCGTGATCAATGATCCGGACGGCGCGACCGTCGCATTCCTGACCGGCTTCGCTGCCCTCGCGCTGGGAAAGATTTTCACCGGCGTCATTTCGCAGATTTGGCTGATCCGCTTTTCACAACAGGCGATCGCAAACATCCGGCGCGAACTCGTCCGCAAAATTCTGGCCGTACCTCTCCGGCAACTGGAGGAGATTGGCGCGCCGCGACTGATGGTCGCTCTCACCGACGACATCAACAGCATCACCACGGCGCTGTTCGCCTTCCCCACACTCTCGGTCAATATCGCCATTCTCCTCGGGGGCTCCGGTTACCTCGCCTGGCTGTCGTGGCGCGTCTTGATCGTCATGTGCCTTTTCATCGCCTTCGGCGCCTGCTGCTATCGCCTACTCATCACGCGTGGATTTCGGTCGCTGCATCTGGCCCGCGAGGCCGAGGACAGGTTGTTCGGCCATTTTCGCGCGCTGACCGATGGGATCAAGGAACTCAAACTGCATCGCGAGCGTCGCGGAGCGTTCATGAACAACGGCGTGCAATCCGCCACGGCGGACTTTCAACGCCACAACATCGCCGCCGAGACCCGCTTCATCCTCGCCCATAACTGGGGCCACCTGCTGTTCTTTCTGCTCATGGGTCTGATTCTGTTTTTGCTGCCGACATGGGAGCATCTCAGCACCAAAACCATGACGGGGTACGTGATGACCACGCTGTATCTGATGGGTCCACTGGCCGGTGTCATGGGCAGCATCGCCCTCTTCGGCCGGGCCAATGTCGCCCTGCAAAAGATCGAGGAACTCGGGTTGTCGCTGGCGAATCAATTGTCGGACTCTTGCACGATGCAGAGGGAGGAGAAGACGCGCGAATGGGAACGCCTGGATCTCGTCGCCGCCACCCATTCCTATCACCGCGAGAAGGAGGGCAGCAACTTCATCCTCGGCCCCATCGACCTGACCTTCCGCCGCGGTGAATTGGTTTTTCTCGGCGGCGGCAACGGCAGCGGGAAATCGACCCTGGCGAAAATCGTGACCGGCCTGTATCCGCCCGAGTCCGGCGAAATTCTCCTGGATGGGAGGCCTGTCACGGATCGCAATCGCGACGATTACCGCCAGATTTTCTCGGCCGTGTTCTCGGACTTTTTCCTGTTTGACAGTCTG
This sequence comes from Candidatus Angelobacter sp., assembly GCA_035607015.1. NCBI lineage: Bacteria > Pseudomonadati > Acidobacteriota > Terriglobia > Candidatus Angelobacter > Candidatus Angelobacter sp. Next base: position 1,461 of record DATNDF010000285.1, read on the forward strand.
ATCGGCCTGAGCAATCCGCGGCTCGACGCACAGGCGCTGGATTACCTGCAGCAACTGCACCTCGAGCATAAGGTCAAAATCAACAACGGCGTTCTTTCCACCACGGCGCTTTCGCAAGGTCAACGAAAGCGGCTGGCGCTGTTGACCGCCTACCTCGAAGACCGCTCATTTTATTTGTTCGATGAATGGGCTTCCGACCAGGATCCCCTGTTCAAGGAGATTTTCTACACCCAGCTGCTGCCCGAACTGAAGATGCGCGGCAAAACCGTCCTGGTCATCACGCATGACGACAAGTATTTCCATCTCGCCGACCGCTTCATCAAACTCGATTACGGCCGGATCGAACAGGGCAACACCGACCGCTTTCGCATCATCGATGGACGTCTGCGCAGTTTGACACCCGTTGGATAACGCTGATTTCCCTAACCGCGGAGGATCAAAAATATGGACGAAACTGACAATCGCACGACCTACAAGGTGGTGGTCAACCACGAAGAACAATACTCGCTCTGGCCCGCCGACCGCGAAAACCCGCCCGGCTGGCGCGACACCGGACAATCGGGCGACCGGGCAAAGTGTCTGGATTACATAAAGACCGCCTGGACGGATATGCGTCCGCTCAGCTTGCGGGAAAAGATGGATCGGAACGGCTCTTCATCACCGACCCGTTGAAAATTCGTCAGCGCGAATGCAAAAACAAGAAGGGCGCGCTGCAGGATGACCGACGCGGAGCGCCGAAACGGCCCGGCTTGAACCCGATTATGGAGGGACCGGTGAAGGCCTTCGCCGCTGCGGATTGCAGTTGGCCTTTCCCGCCCGAACACCTGCGTCTCGGCGCAGAGGAAGTTCATGTCTGGTGCGCGGCGTTGGACGGAATCGTTTGCGAACTGAGCCCGCTGGCCGAAACGCTCTCCGCCTGCGAGCACAGGCGGGCGGAGCGGTTCCAATTCGATCGCGATCGGATCCGGTTCATCGCGCGGCGCGGTTTGCTGCGGGTTCTGCTTGGGCGGTACCTCCGCGCTGACCCGGTGCAGATTGAATTCTGCTAC